>QCMO01000015.1 GCA_003213695.1 Pelagibacteraceae bacterium AG-422-C23
TGGAGTTGGAGACATAGAGGTGAGTCATAATGACAAATATCTTGCTTACTCATTGGATACTAAAGGATCAGAATACTACACAATATTTGTAAGAGATATTAGGACTAATAAAATTATCACAAAAGAAATTTCTGACACCTCAGGGAATATCATTTTTAGTCTAGACGATAAATTCATTTATTATTCTAAATTAGATGAAAATCATAGGGCAAGAAAAATTTTTCGACACGAAATCGGAAATTTGAGTGACGATGATCGTTTAATTTTCGAGGAAAAAAGTAAAGCTTTTACGGTAAGTATAAGCTTAAGTTCAGACGAAAAATATTATTTTATAACAACCTCAGATCACAACACTTCTGAACAATATTATTTTAAAGTTGATCAAAAAGAGCCAAAACCAAAACTAATTAAAGAAAGAGAAAAAGGAATTCTATATTCTGTTAACTCATGGAATAACAAATTTTATAATCATACAAATAAGAATGCTGAAGATTTTAAAATTGACATTTCAGATAATATTGAAAATCAAAATTGGAAAACCTTTGTAGCAGCGAAAGATGAAGTTTTAATCGGTGGTTGTGTTTTTCTGGAAAACTGGATTTTAAGATCAGAAACTTCCAATGCTTTAGACAAACTATTTGTAAGGAACATTTCAACAGGTTTAGAAGAAGAGCTAGTTTTTTCTGATGAAAAAGTTTTTGTACCAAATATTTCTTTAAGGCAAAAGGATAAAAATACAAATGAAATTTATTTAGGATATTCCTCTCCAAAAACTCCCTCTAGAGTATATTTGTATGATCTTTTAAACAAGACAAAGAAATTAGTAAAAGAACAAGAGATACCCTCTGGACACAATCCAGATGATTATATTGTGGAGAGAGAAGAATTTAAATCTCATGATGGAAGAATGGTACCACTAACAATAACGAGACACAAAAAAACTAAATTAGATGGCTCTGCTAATTTACTGTTATATGGATATGGATCTTACGGAAATTCAATGAGCCCAGGATTTTCTTCTACAAAACTAAGTCTTATAGATAGAGATATAATTTGGGCAACTGCACATATCAGAGGCGGAATGGAAAAAGGTATGAGATGGTGGAAAGAGGGAAAGCTTACAAATAAAAAAAATACTTTTGAAGATTACATATTTGCAGCAAAATACTTGATTAATAAAAAATATTCATCAAAAGGAAAAATAATAGGTATGGGAGGATCGGCTGGTGGATTGTTGATGGGAGCGGTGGTAAATCAATCTCCTGACTTATTTTTAGGAATAATAATGGCAGTACCATTTGTTGACTCGCTTACGACTAACCTTGATCATTCTTTACCCTTAACAGTTGGTGAATTTGATGAATTTGGTAATGCTAAAGACAACAAAGAACATTTTAATTATATATTTTCCTATGCACCGTATAATAATATAAAAAAAATGGATTACCCACACATGTTAATAACTACAAGTTTAAGCGATAATAGAGTTTTATTTGATGAACCAGCAAAATTTACAGCAAAGTTAAGAGACTTGAAAACTGATAATAATTTATTGCTTCTTAAAACAGAAATGGATGCAGGTCATGGTGGTAAGTCTGGAAGAGATGGGGCAATTGAAGAGATCGCTCTTGATTATGCTTTTGCATTAAAAATCTCTAAAAAAATATAAAATTTAATCTTGAAAAAAAATAATTAATTCCCATATCACTAATGTAAGTCGCCATATGGGGCTCACAATAAAATAAACTTGCTTAACAAAGGAGGATATTATGACAAGTAAGGATTTATCTATATTTAACTCTCTAAGACCTTTTTCAATTGGTTTCGATGATATGTTCGATCAATTTGAAAATATGTTAGGAAATGGTGCTTTGACAATGCAATCAAATTACCCGCCTTATAACATTAGAAAAACTGGCAGTGATAACTATGCTATAGAAGTAGCCTTAGCTGGTTTTAACAAGGATGATGTTGAGGTTGAGTTTGAAGATAATTTATTAACAGTAAGAACAAAACAAGTTAATAAATCTGAAAATAAAAATGTGGATGGAGAAATAATTCATAAAGGTATATCTCAAAGACAATTTGCAAGATCATTTACCATTGCAGATGATGTAAAGGTAAATGGCGCAGAACTTAAAGATGGTCTTTTGACAATATCTTGTGAAAGAATTGTTCCAGAGCATAAAAAGAAAAAACTTATAGAAATTAAATAAATTTTACCTTGCTTGCGGAGATTTAATCTCCGCAGGCTATCTAAAAACAACCATTAGATATAAAACCCACTACTATTGCTTCAGAATTAATTTCAAATCTTCTTTCACACGGAATTCCGTATTTCCTCGTATTATAAACAAATACTAAATTACCTTTATCATTTTTAAAATCTTCGTCTGGTTTGCCCAAATCTATTTGTAAATCATTCAAAGATTTACCAATAAATTTACTTAATTTTTCATTTTCTTTTTCAACAATAGCGTCTGTTTTTTGCTTAATAGTCTTACAACCTGTTAATAAAATTAAGACTACCAAGCTAATAAGAAAACAATGGAGCTTTTGCATAATTTCATAGTAACAGTCTTATTGTTGCATAAATATAAACTTATAGGTTGAAATATGTGAATAAAGACTAGTTTTAAAAGGTAATTAGAAAAAGAATCAAATATTTCTTACTCACAGGAGGACAAATGCTTGAAAATTATTTTAATTATAAAAAACACAAAACAGATTTTAAAACTGAAGTGATAGCTGGAACTACTACATTTCTAACTATGGCTTATATAATGTTTTTAAATCCATTTATACTATCAGGAGAATTCGCCGGACCTGAAAAAGGATTCTTTGATTTCGGCGCAGTATATACAGCTACAATTTTAGCAACAGCACTGGCATGTTTTATTATGGCTTTTTATGGAAAAACTTGGCCAATAGGACTTGCGCCAGGCATGGGGATAAACGCTTTCGTAGCCTTTGGGGTTTGTGCTGGGATGGGATATACACCTCAAGAAGCTTTAGGTGCTGTATTGGTTGCAGGTGTATTGTTTTTAATTATATCTTTAACTCCTATTAGAGCTTGGCTAATAAATTCAATTCCAAAAAGTTTAAAATTAGGAATTGGAGCTGGTATAGGTCTATTCTTAGCAATCATTGGACTTCAAATAATGGAAGTTGTTGTTGATAATCCAGTAACGTTAGTTCAATTAGGTAACTTAAGTGATCCTTTAGTTTTATTAGGATGTGCAACTTTTATAGCAATAATTGTATTAGAAAAAATGAATGTTAAGGGTAACATTATTATTGGGATTCTTGTATTTAGTATTATTGCATGGGTTACTGGTCTTGCAAAATTTAATGGTATTGCGAGTTCCCCTCCACCAATGACATATTTATTTGAATTTGATCTTTCAGCTGCGATGACTGCTGGTATGTCTACGGTAATATTTACATTATTATTTATTGATTTCTTTGATACTGCCGGGACTTTAACTTCTGTTGCTAATGTTGCGGGTAAAGTTGGAAAAGATGGTAAAGTTGAAGATATCAATAAAGCCATGTTATCTGACAGTGTGGGTACAGTCGCGGGTGCGATGATGGGAACTACAACAGTTACAAGTTATGTTGAGTCTGGTGCTGGTGTAAAAGCTGGAGGAAAAACTGGAATGACCTCTTTAGTTATTGGTTTACTTTTCCTTGCATGTATATTTTTTGCACCTCTTGCAACTAGTTTGCCAAAACAAATTGATGGTGCGGCTTTGTTATTTGTTTCAGTTCTTTTCATAAGAAATATTACTGATATTGAATGGAACGATATTTCTGAGTCTGCCCCTGCTATACTTGCGATGATATCTATGCCACTAACTTATAGTATAAGTAATGGTATTGCTTTAGCATTTGTGTCGTATGCATTAATTAAAATATTTACTGGTAAGTTTTCAAGTACTTCACCAGCGATATGGGTTATAGCAGTTTTGAGTGTAGTAAGTTTTGCAGTTGCATAAATAAAGTTTCGATAGGGCTGGCTTGAATGCCTGCCCTATCCATTTTTTTTTATAATTTCATTTATATCTAATTCCTCATAATGCTCTGTTGGCTGAACAATCCATGGATCTGAGTCTAATCTTATAGGACAAAAATCAGGTTCAAACGTAGATGATGCTTTTTTCCATAGGCATGCAGTCTTAACTTCTTTAATGTATTTTTTTGTCGGTCCATAATTTTTTAACCACTCGATACTTTTATTTAGTGTAAGACCAGTGTCTGATAAATCATCAATCAAAAGAACTTTATTAAAATCTTCGTCTTTTGCTAATGAACTTATTTCTCTAGCAAACATTAGTTGACCCTGTTGATCTTCCATACCTTTTCCAGAATAACTTTGTATTACAATATAAGCTATTGGAAGTTTAAGAATTCTTGAGAGAATATCTATTATTGGGGCTGCACCCCTCATTATTCCCACAAGAACAGTCGGTTTATAATTTTTATGTATTTGAATGGCTAATTTTTCGACTATTTTTGTATATTCTTCAAAGCTTATTATTAATTTATCTGCCATGGATTTTTTTATCATATAAAAATAATTAAAAAAGATTAAAAAGTAATTATGAAAATATTTGACTGTTTTATGTATTTTGATGAGGAGGTTATTTTAGACCTTAGGCTCAATATTCTTGATCAATATGTGGATTATTTTGTAATTGTCGAAAGCATTTTTACACATAAAGGAGATAAAAGAGAGCTTAAATTTAATCATGAAAAATTTAAAAAATTTAAAGATAAGATTATATACCTGGTATATGATCAAAATCCCTCAAATATTGAAGAAGTTCTAGATAGTGATACTCATGATATAAAATCTCATAAATATATATTCAATGCTCTTTTCAGAGAAAATGGTCAAAGAAATTTTATATTCAACGGTTTAGATGGTGCCAATGCCGAGGATATAATATTGATATCAGATGTTGATGAAATTCCAAATTTAGAAAGTTTTGATTTCAACAAAATAGGTAGAAATATTATTCTTTTCAAACAAGATATGTTTTATTACAAATTTAATCTTAAATTACCAAATCTGGTTTGGACTGGAACAAAGGGTTGTAAAAAAAAATATCTCAAAACACCACAATGGTTAAGAAATATTAAAGATAAGAAATATCCTTTTTATCGTCTAGATACTTTTTTTTCTGAAACAAAATATATAAATATTGTTTCAATAGAAAATGGTGGATGGCATTTCTCAAATATAAAAACTGCCGCTGAAATTGAATATAAGCTAAAATCCTATTTACATCACAGAGAATTCGATGAAAATCCAATGTCAAAAGATGAAATAAGTAAGATTATTAATAATAAACAAGCAATATATGATTTAAAAGTAGATAAAAAAATAAATAAAATTGGTGATGGGAGTAAACTTACAAGATATCCTCTGGACAAACTACCCAGATTTTTACAAAATAATATAAATAATTATAAAGAATGGATTGATTAAAATGAAAAAGGGTTACTGGATAAGCTTATATACAAAAGTAGATAGTCAAGAAAATTTAAAAAATTACGCAGAAACTGTTACACCTATTATTAAGAGTTTTGGTGGAGTACCTCTAGTAAGAGGCGGTGAGCATAAAACATTTGAAGGTGATGATTTTTTAAGAACAGTAATTTGGGAATTCCCTAGCTATGAGCAAGCATTAAAATGTCATGACTCAAAAGAATATCAAGCAGGTTGGGATTTAGCTAAAAAAACTACAACAAGACATATGCATGTAATCGAGGGATTTAGTACTGAATAGGTTCAGGATCTATACTTCTCCACAAATACCAAGTTGCAACTGAACAATAAGGTGAAAATCTCTTTTTTAGTAACATTACAAACTTTTCAGGTGGAAAATATTTTTTTTTATAATTTTTTGAAATTGCTCTTAAAAGGCCAATGTCTTGAATAGGCCAAATATTAGATCTATTATAAGTAAATAATAGTATCATTTCTGCTGACCATCTACCTATCTGTCTTAAATTAGATAAATAATTTATTGCTTCTTCATCATCCATTTTTTTTATTAGTTTAGGATTAAATGATTTATCAAGTATCTGTTTTGCTAAACTTTTGATGCCTAAAACTTTTTGCCGACTAAGACCACAGCTTTTTAATTGTGAATAAGTTAGTTTTGAAATTATTTTAGGTTTGATTTTACCATTACATTTTTTTTTAAATCTAAAAAAAACTGAATTTGCTGCAGCAACGCTAATCTGTTGTCCAATAATACTTTTACATAACGAAAAAAATATATCCTTTCTTGAAATTAAAATTATTTCTGATGGACTCTGGTAATTCTTAATTAATTTAGACATTATCCTATCTTTTTTGGACAAAAAATTTATTGCTTTATTCCAATATTTTGGAGTTTTAGTCATTTATTACTTTGGATGTAATCTCTTTTTTTTTATAAATCTCTCTTCTAAAAATTATCAACGTCGAAATGATAACTAGAAAAGCACCAATCAATGTTTTAATAGTAGGAATTTCACCCCAAATAAAATAGCCAAAAATTATTGCAAAAACTAATGTCAAATACTTCAAAGGAGTTACTAAAGAAACTTCAGAATATTTGTAAGATTGACTCAACCACAAATTTGAGACACCACCAAAAACTCCAATCAAAGATAAAATTATAAAATGATTAAAACTAGGCATAACCCATCCAAATGGAATAGTTAGAAAACTTAATAATGTTATGGCAATAGAAAAAAAGAGCGAGATTAGCCATACTGGTTCAGTTGATGAAAGTTGTCTCAATGTAATGGCAACATATGAAAGACCTAAACAAAATATTATTGGAAAGATATAATAAATATTTAATTCACTAATACCCGGCTCAGTGATAATTAAAATACCGATAAATCCAACCAACACTGCTAGCCATCTATAAATACCTACTTTTTCACTTAATAGAAATATTGAAAATATTGTAGTAAAAATTGGAGCGGCAAAAGATATGCTTACTACTGTTGCTAAAGGTAATTTTCTTAAAGCAATAAAAATTGCTACTATGGCTATTAAACCTGCTAGACATCTTAATGAATGTAATCCAGGTCTTTTAGTTTGATAAAAATTATGTAATCTATCTCGTGGTATAATAAAAAAGTAAAATATTATTCCAAAAAAACCTCTAAAAAATAAAATTTGTCCGATAGGATAATCAACTGACCATTTAACGATTACATCCATTAAAGAAAATCCAATAATGGACAAAAACATGTACAAAAATCCCAATTGATTTTTACTGAGCATATGAATAATTTGTAAATTAATTTAACTTATAATCAATGGAAATAGCAGTATTAGCACTTGGATGTTTTTGGGGACCAGAAATTAAATTTAGTAAAATTGAAGGTGTGATCAAAACAGAAGTTGGTTATTGTGGCGGAAAAAGTCCAACTACAACTTATAAAGAAGTGTGTACAGGAGCTACTAATCATGCCGAAGTTGTAAAACTTGATTTTGATGAAAAAATTATCACTTATGAAAAAATTTTAAAAATTTTTTTTCAAATTCATGATCCTACCACCCTAAATTCTCAAGGGCCAGACTTTGGATCGCAATATAGAAGTGAGATATTTATTTTGAATGATAATCAAAAAACAGTAGCTGAAAAAGTTTTAAATGATATTAATGAAAGACTATCAGGTAAAGTTGTCACTAAAATTTCATTATTAAAAAACTATTGTCCTGCAGAAGAGTATCATCAAAAATATTTGGAAAAGAGATGAAATGTCGCTAGTAGAAACTGATTGGTTAGAAAAAAATATTAGTTCAGTTAAAATTATAGATTGCTCGTGGCATATGCCACAAACTAATAGAAGCGGATTAAAAGAATATAAAAATCAACATATACCTGACTCTATTTTTTTTGACTTAGATGCTAATTCAAAAAAAGAAATTAATTTACCACACATGTTAGTTGATCAAAATGATTGGATACAAATTGTATCAAAAATGGGAATTAAGAATGAAGATGAAATAGTAATCTATGATAATTCGGATGTGATTAGCTCATGTAGATGTTGGTTTAATTTTATCTATTTTGGTCATGATCCTAAATTAGTTCATGTTTTAAACGGTGGACTTAAGAAATGGTTGAAAGAAAATAAAGAAGTTACAAATGATGTTACAAATATTAAAAGATCTGACTATAAAAGTTTTGAGAAAAAAGAGCTTGTTAAAAATAAAAAACAAATTGATCTTAATATTGAAGAACAGTATTTCAAGGTGATAGATGCTAGAAGCAAAGAAAGATTTGAAGGTAGGGTTCCTGAGCCTAGAAAAGGTTTGAGAAGCGGAGGTATAAAAAATTCTTTTTGCATTCCTTTTAATCTTTGTTTGAGTGAAGACAAAACATTTAAAAGTAAAAAAGATCTTAAAATTATTTTTGAAAATTGTTTAAAAAATATAAATGAAAAAAATATAGTTTTTTCATGTGGTTCTGGTGTTACTGCGTGTGTTTTGGCACTAGCTTATTCTTTAATAAATGATAAATATCATCCTTGTATTTATGATGGCTCTTGGGCTGAATACGGAATAATTTAAATTAAAATGAAAAGATCTACAAAAACTATTTCAATAATATTGGTGTTTTTTCTAATCATAGCAATCGTGATTATTGGACGAACAATGATTGGAAATCATTTCAAAAAAAAATTTAGCAAAATACCACCTCCAGATATAATTATTACAGAGGTAGTTAAAAAAGAATTTTCAGAAAAAATAGAAACTTTTGGAACAGCTATTTCAAAAAAATCAAAAACATTTAAGATAAAAAAAGATGATTTATTTGAGGACTTAAAATTAAAAAATTTTGTTAAAAAGGGAGAAATTTTAATAAAATTGAAAAGTGGAAATGTAATAGCTCCATTCAGTGGTGTGTTGGGATACACAGGTCTAACGGAAGATATCCTTCTGTCAAATAATATAGTCATTATTACACTTGATGATAACTCTGTAATTTATTCTGATATTAAGATTCCCGAAAATTATTCTGCATCTATAAAAAAGGGACTACCAGTAGAAGTAAGATTAACTAGCTTCAAAGATAAAGTATTTGCAGGTGAAGTAGACTTTGTTTCAAGTAGAATTAATGCCGATACTAGAAGTTTATTATCTAGAATAAAAGTAGAGAACGAAGACTTGAAGTTAATTTCAGGATCATTGTTAGAAGTTGGCGTAAAATTTGATTTGAGAAATTCTTTAAGCGTTCCAGACACGAGTGTAATAATTGAGGGAGATAAATCTTATGTCTATAAAATTAATGAAGAGAATGTTGCTTATAAAACTGAGATAAAAACAGGTATAAGGAATAATAAAAGTATAGAAATAATCTCGGGTCTGACTGAAGGCGATATTATCGTAGCCGAAGGATTAAAAAAAGTTAGACCAGGTGGAAAAATAAAACCTATCATCAATTAAATGTTTATTACTGAATTAAGTATAAAAAGACCAACAGTATCTTGGGTCATGTCTCTTATTTTAATTGTTTTTGGGTTATTTGTTTTTTGGAAATTACCAGTCAGAGAACTACCAAATGGTATACAGCCACCTGTTGTACAAATTCAAGTAGACTATAAGTCTGCATCAGCTTCAATAGTAGATCAAGAAGTAACTCAGATTATTGAGGATGTTATTGGTGGAGCTGAGGGAATAAAAAATATTGATTCTAAATCTGAAAATGGAAGAAGTACAATTAATGTAGAGTTTGATACGAGTATAGATTTAGATAATGCTGCTAATGACATTAGAGAAAGAGTTGCTAGAGTTATTGATAACTTGCCATCCGAGTCTGATCCCCCGCAAATACTTAAAAGAGCAGCTGGCTTTACTACAACTATGTGGTTATCTCTTTCATCATCAAGTTGGAGTGACCTTGAGTTAGGAGATTATGCTGAAAGATACTTAGTTGATCAATTCTCAAGTGTAAAAAATGTTGGAAGGATAAGAGTTGGTGGATTAAGGGAATTAAGTATTAGGGTATGGATAGATCCTATAAGACTTGCAGCCAATGATTTAACAATTAAAGAAGTTGAAACGGCAATGCGTGGAGAAAATATAAGTCTTCCAGCTGGTACACTTGAGGCAGACAATATCGATTTGACACTTAATTTAGATAAATCATATACTGATATTAATTCAATTAAGCAGCTACCAATTAAAAAAACTGGTAATAAAGTTATTTTATTATCTGATGTTGCTAATATAGAATTTGGCCCTGTTTCAGAAAAAACTCTTTTTAAAGCTCAAACTAAAGATCAAATTAACTTAAAAACTGTTGGGATTGGTATTTATGCTAGGAGTGGTGCCTCAACTGTTGAGCTTTCACATGATATTAAGAAAAAAATTATTCAAGTTAAAAAATCTTTACCTGAGGAGTTAGATTTAAGAGTTTCTTTCAACAGAGCTAATTATGTAGAGGCTGCTATTGAAGAGGTATATAAAACTTTATTAATAGCATTTGTGTTAGTCGTTTTTATAATTTATCTATTTTTGGGTAATTTAAAGGCTGTAATAGTACCTGCGGTAGCTCTCCCAGTGAGTCTTATAGCTTCTTTTTTAGGTTTATATTTATTTGGGTTATCAATAAATATTTTCGTTCTTTTAAGTTTTATTTTAGCAATAGGAATAATAACAGATGACTCTGTTATAATGACAGATGCAATATATAGAAGAATAGAAAATGGTGAGTCTCCATTAATTGCTGCTTACAAAGGTTCTAAACAGATTTCTTTTGCAATTGTAGCAACCACATTAATTCTGGTTGCAGTTTTTTTACCATTAATTTTTATCGAAGGAATTTCTGGAACTTTATTTAGAGAAACAGCGATTGCTTTATCTTTTTCAATAGTTGTGTCTTCTTTTGTAGCGTTAACGTTATCCCCAATGCTTGCAAGTAAATTTTTATATAAAAAAACCTCAAAAAAGACTTTCATACAAAGATTTGAAAAATTTTTTTTAGGTTTTGCTAATTTTTATAAAGAAACTTTAGAAACTATATTTAATAAAACAAAAACTGTAAGTTTTTTTATAATCTTAATAATTTTTGCCTCAATATTATTATTTAATTTTTCAAAAAAAGAATTGTTGCCTATGGAAGACCGTGGAGCATATTTAATTATTGGATTTACAGATGAAGGAACTTCTTTCGAATATACTCAAAAACAGGCTCAGAAAGTAGAAGCCAGACTTCTTCCACTTCTTCAAGCTGAGGATAGTCCATATTCAAGATTTATAATGAGGGTTCCTGGATTTGGAAATTCGGCAAATTCATATAATAGTTTTATAATAATTGCCTTATTAGATGACTGGAAAAACCGAAAAAAAAGGGCAAGAGGTTATTTTAAGAGAGGCAATAGGAAAAATAGTAACTTTACCCCAGGCAGTTGCATTTCCTATTTCTCCTCAATCAATAAGGGTATCTAATTACAATAAACCTGTACAAATGGTTGTTTACGGAAGTGCCTATGAAGAACTTGAAGAAATACAAAAAAAAGTGATTAGTGAACTAAGATCTAATAAAAACCTTTCAAGAATAGAGTCAGACTATAATCGAAATAAACCAGAGGTAAAATTAATAGTTAATAAAAATAAAGCTAAAGATTTAGGTGTTTCTACCAAATCAATTGGTGAAACACTCGAAACTCTTTATGGAGGAAAAAAAGTTACAACTTTTAACAAATTAGGTAAGGAGTATCCTATAATTGTTCAGCAATATTTATCCGATAGAAGATACAAAGAAGGTATTTCAAGAATATTTGTTCGTTCAGAAACGAATGGAAAACTAATTTCTTTAGCAAATCTTGTTAGTTTTGAAGAGGAAGGTTCAGCAAAAGAACTTGCAAGGTATAATAGACAACCAGCAATAACAATATCAGCTAATATTAATGAAGGATATACTTTGACTGAGGCTATAAAATATTTTGAGGAAGTAATGGCTAATTTAGCTCCAGAAAATCAAATTACTTGGAAAGGTAAATCAGAGGAAATTAAAGAAACAAGTAATGAATTATTTATAATTTTTGCATTAGCTTTACTAACTGCATATTTAGTAATGGCAGCAACATTTAATTCTTTTATTCACCCATTCATAATTATTTTAACCGTACCATTAGCTATTTTTGGTGGATTAGTATTTATTTTATTTTTGAATAGTTCGGTAAATATTTTTTCTCAAATTGCTCTTATTATTCTAATAGGTATTTCAACAAAGAATAGTATTTTAATTGTTGATTATGCAAATCAAATTAGAACTTCTGGAAAGAATATAGAATTAGCTGTCAAAGAAGCATGTGCAGTAAGATTTAGGCCCATAATTATGACTTCATTAAGCACTATGATTGCTATGCTTCCTTTGGTTATAGGTAATTTTGGCCCTGGTGCTGGAGAAGGTTCTAGATTGGCTGTTGGCTCAACTATTTTAGGGGGAATGATAATTTCAACGTTTTTTACTTTGTATGTAACTCCATCAATGTATTTAGCTTTAGCCAAAAATACTAAAAGAATAGATGTGGTAGATTTAGAGCTAAAGAAAGAACTTACTAAAAAATAATATATCTATTTTTATTCAAAGAATTTTTACATTTTAATAATTGCTTTTTATAAATATTTGATTGTTTCTCTACTTTTCTTGCTAATTTAATTACTTTTTTATTTTTTTTATAATGTTTATAATTTCCCCATCCTTCATGATATGCGAGATACTGTTTGAAGGCATCTTTCTTGGAAATTTTTAAAATGTTTTCGGTCTTATTTGTGTACCAGCCAATAAAATCAACACTGTCTTTAAATCTTACTCTTGTCGCTAATTTATTTCCAGTTTCTTTTTTATATTGTTCCCATGTCCCTTTAACTGCTTGTGAATAACCAAATGAACTCGATGGCCTTTTAAAAGGAATTACTTTAAATATTTTTTGCCTTGCTGGCTTTGCTAACCAATCAAAATCGGATTCCATTTTAATAATAGCTAGTTGAATATAAATAGGGGTACCCCATTTTTGTTCAATTTTTTTTGTGTGTTTATACCAAAGATATTTTTCATTAAAAATTGAACAACTATTTGCTGTATTGGATGGAATTGAGGAGCATCCTGTTAATAAAAAAAGGATTAGGATAATTAATTTATTATTTAAAAACTCCATATTTATTTATAAGATTCTTAATCAAAATTACAACTATCACTCCGATTAAGTTTCCAAATAAATCTGACCATTGAAAAGATCTCTCAGGTACAAATAAATGTAAAAACTCAAGAATTATTGATAACGTAATTAAATATATCATTAGATGTTTTATTTGGTTTAATTTTATAAAAGTTAAAAAACCAATTAGAGAAATTAAAAAAAATATATAAAAATGATTCGATGATATAATAAAATCAGGTGTGATTTGAGGTTGTATTTTTTTATTATTATAAATAATTTGTCCAATTAAACTACCAGGAAACAAATATAAAAAAATTAAAGAAAAGTTTAGAAAATAAAAAATTATTTTATTATTTGAGAAAAATTTTATCATTTAATTATATGGTTTTATTTATAAATATATTTTAAAAATAACAATATGAGTTTTTTAATATTAGTAAGACATGGCCAAAGTGTTTGGAATTTGGAGAATAGATTCACTGGATGGGTTGATGTAGATCTCACAAAAAAAGGTATATCTGAAGCTGAAAAGGCAGGCTCACTTATTAAAGAGAAAAATATTGAGATTAACTTTTATTATTCTTCTCTCCAATCGCGGGCAAATAATACTCTAAAAATAATACAAAAAATTCTAAATGATAAGAAAGACTTTATTAGAGCATGGCAGCTTAATGAGCGGCATTATGGAGCTCTTACAGGTCTAAATAAAATTGAAATGGGTAAAAAGATTGGTGAGGACAAAGTGTATGAATTTCGAAGAGCTTGGGATGTCAAGCCAGAGGCTCTCAACAAAGAAAGTCCATATCATCCTATTAATATCTCAGCATATAAAGATGTTCCCACAGAAGTTATCCCAGATACAGAATCTTTGAAAAATACTTATGAAAGAGTTACAAAATATTTTGATGAGGAAATAAAACAAAAATTAGGGAATAAAAACGTACTTATATCGGCTCATGGAAATTCTATTAGAGCGCTATGTAAAAAAATACTCAAGATAGATGATAATCAAATATCAAATCTTGAAATACCCACTGGGAACCCATTAATAATTGAATTAGACAAAAATTCAAAAATAATTAAATGTGAATACCTTGATAAAGAGAGAGCTAAAGATCTGATAGTTTTTTGAAAATTTCTAAATTTGTTAAATGATAAAATTTATTAGAACTTTCAAAACCATTTAATTTATTATTTTTTAATAATTCATCCCATATTTTTGAGATTGAAAAATTTTTTATTTTATAATTTTTAAATAAACTTCTATTCAAAATTTGACAACCAGTATAGATAAATTCATTAGTTTCATCTTTTTTTAATAAATTGTTATTTAAATTGAAATTACCCTTAAGATTTTCATCAAAACTTAATTTTTTATTTACCATTAAGAGAATATTATTTAATCCATTTGAAAAATAAAGTTTCTGCATTTTATTTATTTCGTCAAGATAGTCTTTCTGCCATAATGTATCTGGATTGAAGATTATAAAATCGTTATCTTTCGAATTTTCAATCATATTTAAAATACCACCCCCAGTATCTAAAATTTCTTTTCCGTCCTCAATAATTTCAACTTCAATTGAAAATTTTCTATTTTTAATAAATTCAAAAATTTGATTATTCAAATGAAACGTATTTAGAAAAATTTTTTTTACACCTAAATTTTTAATTATATCAATACATCTTTCTAATATAGTTATATTATTTATTTTCAGTAATGGCTTAGGTGTCTTTAACGTTAAGGGGTTTAACCTTTTTCCTTGACCTGCACATAATATCAATGCTGTATTAATTTTCATTTAATTTTTTTTTAAAATTTTTACTTAACAAAGTTTTTAAATCATGGAATACTTTATTTTCATTTATACGCAAACTAATCAATTTCCAAGTATAAGGGATTAATTTTAAATAACTTTTTTTACCATCTCTTATGGCTAAACGTGTAAAAATTCCGATAATTTTTAGATTTCTTAAAACTGATAATATTTCAAAATCATTTTTAAATTTATTTTTATTTAATTTTTTATTTTTTTTTAAATAAAAGTTAAAAATTTTTTCTTTAAATGATTTTGAAGTTTCAAATCTTACATCATCAATTAAAGAAGCTAAATCATATGCTTTATTTCCTATTATAGCATCTTGACTATCTATTAGCCCTATTTGATTATTTACAATCATTAAATTCGATACATGAAAATCTCTATGCACAAAAATATCATTCTTTAACTTTAAATTGGCAACTAATTTTTTCGTAATTGTTTTAAACTCTATGATAAATTTTTGTGTGTTTAACTTAGAAAGATGCTTTTTAATATACCAATCACAAAATAAATTTGCTTCATTTAATATTATCTTTTTATCATATTTTGGAATTATATAATTTCTATTTTTAAAATTTTTGATTTTTCTATCTTTAATAGATTGAACTTTATTTAATAAAATAATAATTTTTTTAAAATATTTAATCTTATCGGTTCTCTTTTTTTTTAATTTATTAAAAATGGTTTGGTTACCAAAATCTTGAATCTCAATGTAATTTTTATCATAGCTTTCCCTATATAGAATGGGTGCTAAAATTTTATTTTTATTTAAAATTTTATTAATTGCATCATAAATTAATAAATTTCTAAATTTTTCTTTTTTAGCATAAACTATAATTGAAGTTTTATTGTTATTATTTTTTTTTCTTAAAAATTTTCTAAAAGATGCATCACCTTTAATTTCTTTTAAATTTTTCATTAAGAAGTTAAAGATTTAAACCTTTGATTTGAACAGTTCTTGTTTGATAGTCTTTTCCATATTCAAAAGTTAATTCTACCAAATTTTTTGGTTTTTTTTTAATTAATTGTGGCCATTCAATTAATGATATTGCACTAAGATTATCTTCAAATAAGTCTAGGTTTTCAATTTCCTCAACTGACTTTAATCTAAATAAGTCATAGTGATTTATTTTGGTTTGATTGACTTGATACACATTAAGTAAATTAAATGTTGGACTAGTAACTTCTGTCAATTTTAATTCATTTTCTTTTTGAAATCTGTTAATTAAATATCTAATAAAAGTAGTCTTGCCCACTCCCATCTCGCCATATAAAAAAACTGTGATTCCAGGTTTAAGTTTCTTTGAAAATTTTATAGCTAATTCTTCTGTTTTTTTTTCTGAAGATAAACTTACTATATCACTTCTAATAGCGGTAGGCATTAGGTTTAAATGGACCTTCTACTCCAACACTAATATAGTCCGCTTGTTCTTTAGATAATTTTGTTAGTTTTGCACCAACTTTTTTAAGATGTAATGTAGCAACTTTCTCATCTAAATGTTTAGGTAAAACATAAACTTTATTTTCATAATTTTTACTATTATTCCATAGTTCAATTTGTGCAATAACCTGATTCGTAAACGATGCGCTCATTACAAAACTAGGATGACCTGTAGCACAACCTAAATTTACTAATCTTCCTTCAGCTAAAAGAATTATTCTTTTTTTACTTGGTAATTCAATTTCATGTACTTGTGGCTTAACTTCACTCCATTTATAGTTTTTCAATGCCTCAACTTGAATCTCATTATCGAAATGGCCAATATTACATAAAATTGCTCTATCTTTCATCTCCCTCATATGATCTGCAGTAACAATATCTTTATTGCCAGTAGCTGTTACAACGATATCTGCTTTACCTATAGCTTCTTCCATGAGAACTACTTCATATCCTTCCATTGCAGCTTGTAATGCACAAATTGGGTCTGCTTCAGTAACTAAAACTCGAGCTCCACTTTGTCTTAAAGATGCAGCACTTCCTTTCCCAACATCACCAAATCCAGCTACAATAGCAATCTTACCTGACATCATTACATCAGTTGCTCTTCTAATTCCATCTACTAAACTTTCTCTACATCCATAAAGATTGTCAAATTTGGATTTTGTAACAGAGTCATTTACGTTTATAGCTGGCACCAAAAGTGTTTTATCTTTTTCCATTTTATTAAGGGCTTTAATTCCAGTAGTTGTTTCTTCTGAAACACCTTTAACGATTTTTAATAAATCTTTATATTCATTGTGCATTATTGCAGTTAAATCTCCACCATCATCTAATAACATGTTAGGTTTCCAATCTTTTTTTCCTACAATCGTCTGCTTAATACACCATAAATATTCTTCTTCCGTCTCACCTTTCCAGGCATAAACAGGAATACCTGCTTTTGCTATCGCAGCTGCGGCATGATCTTGTGTTGAAAAAATATTACAAGAAGACCATCTCACCTCAGCTCCCAGATGTACCAATGTTTCAATAAGAACTGCTGTTTGTATGGTCATATGGAGACAGCCTATGATTTTTGCTCCTTTTAAAGGTAGTTTTCCTGAATACTCTTCTCTTAGTGCCATTAGTCCCGGCATTTCACTTTCAGCAATTGAAATTTCTTTTCTTCCAAATTCAGCAAGCGATATATCTTTTACTTTGAAATCTTCCATGATGGGCTTTCTAACAATAAAGGATTAATTAATCAATAGGTCTCTTTATATTTTAGGAAAAATAATTTCCATGTTTGCTCCATTATGATCTACCCTATTGGTAGCTCTTATAGTAGCATTGTGTAGATCAACTAAATTTTTAACTATGTTTAATCCTAAACCAGAATGTTGACCAAATTTATCGGGTCTATTACTATAAAATCTCTTAAATATTTTATTTGTATCTTTTTCTTTAAACCCCTGTCCTTCATCAAGAATATTAATCATCACTTTATTATCAATCATTTTGGTAACTTTTACTTTTACATCACTATTGTCTTTACTAAAAGAAATAGCATTGTCTAAAAGGTTTGCAATTATTTGCTCAACTCTATTTTCTATACCGTTAATAAAATACTTATTTTTTCCATCATTTTCATAGGATATTTTAATGCCTCTTTTTAATTTATAAATATTATTGAAATCATCTACAACAGATTTAATAATTGGCTCAACATCTATTTTTTTTATTTTTTCTTTACTTAATGCAACTTCATCTTTTAACATTTGTGAATAGTCTGTAATCAGCCTTTCAATTCTTTGAACATCATGACTCAAAATATCAATCAATTTAATTCTTTGATCAACATCATTAGTATCATGAAGAATTTCTGATGCACTTTTTAATGAGGCTAATGGATTCCTAATTTCATGAACAAGATCTGTAGAAAAATTTTCAGCATG
>QCMO01000016.1 GCA_003213695.1 Pelagibacteraceae bacterium AG-422-C23
ACAAGCCATATTATTTAAAGCACCATGAGGCTTTATATGCGAAACTTTTAGATTATGTTTAACAGCTATTCTTTGAAGTATTTCATATTGATCTATAATAATTTTTCTTATTTCAGAAGAAGATAAATTCATTCTTTCTCTTCCAAAATTTTCAGGATCATTAAATGATGGATGTGCTCCTATGCTAACACCATTTTTTTTTGAAATCAGAATAGTTTGATTCATTGTTTCTTCATCCCCAGCATGATATCCACAGGCTATATTGGCTGAATTTACTATTTTTAGTAAATCTGGATCATGTTTGTTTGAATGATGTTTTGATTTTTCACCCAAATCACAATTGATATTAATTTCCATAGTAATAATAGTTGAAGTATAACATGTCATGATAAAAAATATATCAAATCTTGGTGACGCAGCTTTATATTGTGATTTTGGAGATGAAGTTAATAAAGACATTAACTCTCAAGTCATTAAATATTTTAGGAGTTTAAAGGAAAAAAATATTGAAGGAATTATAAACCTTACTCCTTCTTATAATAAATTAATAATCTCATTTGATTTGAACAAAACAAATTTTAAAGAAATTAAAAAATTAGTCGAAAATGATAATGTAAATGAAATAGAAATGAATTCCGTAAAAATTATTGAGATACCAGTTTGTTGTGAGGATACTTTTGCTCTAGATATAGAAAGACTTGAAACTAAGCTTTCTCTTAAAAGAGAAAAAATTTATGAGAATTTTTTTAATAAAGATTATTTTTGTTATATGACTGGTTTTATTGCTGGAATGCCTTTTTTGGGAGACCTTGAAAAGAATATGAGACTTAACCGTCTAGAGACACCAAGAGTAAAAGTTCCAAAAGGATCTATAGGTTTGACAGAGCAATTTGCAAATATCTACACGTTTGAGAGTCCAGGAGGCTGGAATATAATAGGAAATACTCCAATAAAAATTTTTGATAGTTCAAAAGAAGAAAACCCAAATTTAATAAACCCTGGAGATACAGTAAATTTTAAAAAAATTTCTTTGAAAGAATATAATAATTTTAATGATTAATTATTTTGAGATAGTAAGAGCTGGAATCAACACAACATTTCAGGATAATGGTAGAAAAAAACTATTCCATATTGGTATTCCATTAAGTGGTGCAATGGATCAAAGAAACTTTAGGTTGGCTAATAGCATTGTTGGTAATAAAGTAAATAATCCAGTAATCGAGTTTGCTTATCAAGGACCAGTAATAAGATATAGAGGTGATAAAATTAATTTTGTTATCACAGGTGATGTTATTTTTAAAATAACAAAAGGAAAAAAAGAAATTCAAGGAAACAGTTATGAAAGTTATTCAATTGAAGATGGTGACGAAATAGATATAATTTCTACAAACAAGTCAGTTTATGGATATTTAGCAATCAATGGAGAATTCAATTTAAAATTACAGTGGGGAAGTTGCTCTACCAACACCAAAGCTATCATTGGTTCTAATAATGGTGAAAAATTTAAAGATGGACAGAAGTTTGAAATTAAAAAAATAAATTTAAATCAAATTGGAAAAAAAATAGATTATATCAATACTAAAATAGAAAAAATAAGAGTTATTAAAGGCACTAATTTTAATTATTTTTCAGATCAAAGTAAAAAAATTTTTTTTGAAAAAGAATTTACTGTTTCAAAATTAACTGATCGTATGGGGATGAGGTTAGAGGGACCAAAGATCGAAAATATAGTTAATACAAATATTAAATCAGAAGGATTAGTAAAAGGAGTTATTCAAGTACCTGCAGATGGAAACCCTATAATAATGCTATCAGATCATGGTACGATAGGAGGATATCCTAAAATTGGAGTTGTAATAAGTGCTGATTATGACAAATTAGTTCAATTATCACCTGGTTCAAAAATAAAGTTTCAAGAAATTAACTTATCTGATGCAGAAACCTTATTTAAGTTGTATGAAATGGAAACACAAAATTTAATTTCACAACTATAATGAATATAATTAGAAATTTACCTGGTCCCTTATTAATTTTTCTAGGCGCTCTAAGTTTAAGTTTTGGTGGATTAATTGTTAAATCATTTGAGGGAGCAACTTTATGGCAAATTTTGTTTTGGAGATCATTATTTTTTTCTCTCACAGTTTTAACATTTTTAGTAATTAGCTATAAAAAAGAAACTTTTAAATCATTCTATGAGTCAGGTTTACCAGGGTTTTTTGGTGGAATAGTTTTATCTTTTGGCTTTTGTGGATATGTTTTTGCCATGTATAATACAACAGTAGCTAATACAAATTTTATTATTTCACTTCAGATATTATTTTTAGCTATATTTGGATATTTCTTTCTAAAAGAAAAAATTAGCGCAATTACTTTAACTTCAATAATTTTAGCAATGAGTGGTGTTATTTTAATGGTTGGAAACTCATTAACACCTGGTGAATTATCTGGAAATCTTGCTGCTTTTACAATGCCAATTACATTCGCTGTGCTGATAATGATCGTCAGAAAATATCCAACTGTAGATATGGTTCCAGCACAATTTATTGCTGGATTGAGCTCTTGTTTAATTGGCTTTCTGCTCTCGACTAAAATTATGATTTCACCACATGATATTTTTCTTGGTTTTTTGGCAGGATTTTTTCAAGTTGGTTTTGGATTTATTTTTATTACTATTGGAGCAAGAACTACACCTTCAGCTATGGTGGGAATAATTATGCTATCCGAATCTGTACTAGGCCCTATTTGGGCTTTTCTATTTGTAAGCGAAAGACCATCATTGTTTGGATTAATAGGTGGAGCCATAATTCTTTTTGCTGTTTTGTTGCAGTTTTATTCGCTTTTAAATAAAGGAAAAAAAAGTGTTTCTCATTGACATTCGTTGCTACTTGTAAGATTATCATTTTACGGGAGAGACTACAGATTATCGTAGCGCCGAAGGAGCAACCACCCAGGAATCTCTCAGGCAAAAAGGACCGTGACGTATTAACTCTGGAAAGAGATTAAATTCTCGCCGAAGGAGCAAAACTCTCAGGCAAATATACAGATGGGTAAATAAGAGTTAATATGGAAACAAAAAAAACATCTTTATATCAATTACATCAAGATAGTAAGGCTAAATTTGTTGAATTTGCAGGCTATCAAATGCCTATTCAATATTCAGGTGGAATAGTTGAAGAGCATAAGTTTACTAGAAATCACTCAGGTATTTTTGATGTTTCTCATATGGGTCAATTATTTATTTATGGAAATGAAGAATTAGTAAATGATCTTGAAAAAATTTTTCCACTAAATCTAAAAAAATTGAAATTAAATCATTCAAAGTATAGTTTTTTGATGAACAATGAGGCTGGAATATACGATGATCTAATAATTACTAAAATTGAAAATGGTTTTCTGATTATACTTAATGCTGCATGTAAAGAGAATGATTATAAAATTCTAAGCAAATTATTAAATAATAAATATGAAATGGTTTTAGATGAAAAGAGATCTCTGATTGCAATTCAAGGACCAAAGTCAGTGGAGATTTTAAATGATATTATAAAAGATGTTGAAAATCTAAATTTCATGACTGGTAATTGGTTTTTATTCAATGATCAAAAGATTTACATTACTCGATCAGGATATACTGGTGAGGATGGATTTGAAGTTTCTGTAACTAATGAATTTGCAGATAAATTTACAAGAAAACTAATAGAAAAAGGGGCAAAATTAATTGGTCTTGGAGCAAGAGATACTTTGAGATTAGAAGCTGGATTATGTCTGTATGGCCATGAGTTAGATAAAGATAAGACACCGGTTGAAGCCAATCTTAAATGGGCAATTTCAAAAGAAAGAATTTCAAGAGGAGACTTTATTGGATCAGATATTATAATTAAACAACTTAATGATGGTGTTCAAAAAGTAAGAGTTGGAATCAAACCTGAAGGAAGAATAATAGCTCGAGAAAAAACTAAAATATTTAATCAATCTAATTTACATATTGGAGAGATCACTAGCGGAACATTTGGACCAAGTGTCAATGGACCGGTAGCTATGGGGTATGTTGAAAAAGAATTTTCAAAGAAAGATACAAAAGTATTTTTAGAGGTTAGAGGAAAAAAACATCCTGCAAATATTTGTAGATTACCATTTTATAAAAAAAACTATGTGAAAGGAGTAAACTAATGAGCGAAGTTAAATATTCAAAAGAGCATGAGTGGATTAAATTAGAGGGTGATACAGCAACCATTGGTATTACTAAACATGCTACAGAAATGTTAGGAGATATAGTTTTTACAGAGCTTCCAGAAAAAGGATCTAATGTAGAAAAAGATGGAACAGCAGGAGTAGTAGAGTCTACAAAAGCTGCTAGTGATGTGTATACACCAGTTAGTGGAGAAGTGGTTGATACAAATCAAGCGATTGTTGATG
This sequence comes from Pelagibacteraceae bacterium AG-422-C23, assembly GCA_003213695.1. GTDB lineage: Bacteria > Pseudomonadota > Alphaproteobacteria > Pelagibacterales > Pelagibacteraceae > Pelagibacter. The sequence continues at coordinate 4,414 of QCMO01000016.1, forward strand.
ATCCATCTAAAATCAATGAAGACCCAGAAGGTTCAGCATGGTTTTTTAAACTTAAAATGAAAGATCAATCTGAAATGGAGAGTCTTATGAACAAAGAAGAATATGATAAATTTGCAAAGGAGAGTGCTAGTTAATGTTACACAATTCTCAAAAAGATTTTTTAAAAAGACACATTGGACCTTCAGATGAAGATCAAAATAAAATGTTAAAGAAACTTAATTATCAATCTTTAGATGATTTAATTCAAAGCACAGTTCCAGAAAAAATAAGATTAAAAGACGAATTAAATATTGGAGAGTCAAATTCAGAATATGAAGCATTAAGAAAATTGAAAGCAATTTCCAAAAAAAATCAAATTTACTCTAACTTTATAGGAATGGGCTACTATGGAACTTACACACCATATGTAATTCTAAGAAATATTTTAGAAAATCCAGGTTGGTATACTTCTTACACACCTTATCAGCCTGAAGTAGCTCAAGGAAGATTGGAAATGTTGCTTAATTTCCAACAAATGATTGTTGATTTCACAGGAATGGATATCGCAAATGCATCATTATTAGATGAAGGAACAGCAGCAGCAGAAGCTATGGGATTAAGTCATAGATTAAACAAAATGGAGAGCAATTTAGTTTTTGTCTCAAAAAATTGTCATCCACAAACAATTGATGTAATACAAACAAGAGCAGAACCAATGGGATTAAAAGTACTTGTTGGAGATGAAGATAAAGTATTGGATCAATTAAAAGAAGATTTGGTTTGTGGTATATTGCAATATCCTGGAACATTAGGTGATATAAAAGATCCTAGTGAAGCAATAAGTAAAATCCATAAAAAAAATGGTAAATCAATATTAGCTTGTGATTTATTAGCACTTGCAAAGTTAAAAACACCAAGAGAACTAGGAGCAGATATAGCTGTAGGAAGTTCACAAAGATTTGGAATTCCAATGGGTTATGGTGGGCCTCATGCAGCTTTCTTTGCAACTAAAGATGAATTTAAAAGATCCATGCCAGGAAGAATTGTGGGGGTCTCTGTCGATAGACACGGCAACAAAGCATATAGATTATCATTACAAACTAGGGAACAACATATAAGAAGAGACAAAGCTACAAGTAATATTTGTACTGCCCAAGCTTTATTAGCAATTGTATCAGCAGCATATGCTGTTTATCATGGTCCAGAAGGTATTCGAATTATTGCAGAAAGAGTTTCTCAATTAGCGAAAAATTTTGCAGATAAATTAAAGCAATCAGGATATGAGATTTACTCAGATCATTTCTTTGATACAGTCACAATAGTTACTAAAGACAAAACTAATCAAATTTATAAAAATGCTTTAGATCAAAAAGTAAATATTAGAAAAGTAAATTCTGAAATGCTAGCAGTTTCTTTTGATGAAAAGAAAAATGTTTATAGAGCAAATCAGCTATTAAAAATTTTTAATGCAGCAGAATCAATCAAAAAAGAAGATCCTACAGTAAGTTTACCTAATCTACCCAAAAATTTATTAAGATCTTCAAAATATTTAGAACACCCTGTTTTTAATTCATATCATTCTGAAACAGAAATGCTTAGATATCTTAAAAAGTTAGAAGATAAAGATATAGCTCTTAACAGAACTATGATTGCACTTGGTTCATGTACTATGAAATTGAATGCTACTGCAGAAATGATACCTATTTCATGGAGAGAATTAGCTGAGCCTCATCCATTCGTGCCTATTGAGCAGATGGAAGGATACAGAGCAATGTTCACTGATCTTAAAAATTGGTTAAGATCAATTACTGGTTTTTCTGGAGTTTCACTGCAGCCAAATGCAGGTGCTCAAGGTGAATATGCGGGACTAATGGTAATTAGAAAATATCATTTAGATAGAGGAGACCAAAATAGAAATATATGTCTAATACCAAGCTCAGCACATGGAACAAATCCTGCTAGCGCTCAAATGGTTGGTATGAAAGTTGTTGTTGTTAATTGTGATAAAGAAGGAAATGTTGATTTTGAGGATTTAAAGAAAAAAGCGGAAATGCATTCTGATAACCTTGGAGCATTAATGGTTACTTACCCATCCACTCACGGTGTATTTGAGGAAAAAATTACAGATATATGTGAATTAATACATAAACATGGGGGTCAAGTTTATATGGATGGTGCAAATTTAAATGCACTTGTTGGTATAGCAAGACCTGGAAATTTTGGCCCAGACGTTTGTCATATAAATTTACACAAAACATTTTGTATTCCACATGGTGGTGGAGGGCCTGGTATGGGACCAATTGCATGTAAAAGACATTTACAAGTTTATCTGCCGAATCATCCAGTTGTTAAGGATTGTGGACCTTCTACAGGAATAGGAGCAGTTTCAGCAGCACCTTGGGGAAGCTCAAGTATTTTATCAATTTCTTGGATGTATATTAAAATGATGGGTTCTCCAGGTTTAAAACAAGCTACTCAAGTTGCAATACTAAATGCAAACTATATAGCTCATAGACTCAAAGACCATTATCCAATTCTATATAAAGGCTCAAATGGAAATGTAGCACATGAATGTATAATTGATATACGATCTATAAAAAGTGAAACAGGGATTACTGAGGAAGACATAGCTAAAAGATTGATAGATTATGGATTTCATGCACCAACAATGTCATGGCCAGTTGCTGGTACAATGATGATTGAACCAACGGAAAGTGAGAGTTTATCTGAACTGGATAGATTTTGTGATACTTTGATTAGTATTAAATTAGAAATAGAAATGATCAAATCTGGCAAATTTGATAAAGTTGATAACCCTATTAAAAATGCACCACATACCGATATTGAACTCGCTTCAGATGAATGGAGTCATAAATATTCAAGAGAGCAAGCCGCATATCCAGCTAAATTCCTAAAAACAAATAAATTTTGGCCTCCTGTTGCAAGAGTTGACAATGTATATGGAGATAAAAATATATTTTGTACTTGCCCAAGCATGGACGAGTTTAAAGAAGATGCAGCATAAAGATTAATGAAAATTGCTGTTGTTGGGTCAGGCATTTCTGGATTAAGCGCCGCCTATTATTTATCAAAAAAACATCATGTAGATCTTTTTGAAAGAGAGGATCATTTTGGCGGACATTCCCATACTATAGATTTGTTTTTTGATGAAAAAAAAGTTTCGGTAGATATTGGATTTATTGTTTTTAATTTTCAAACTTATCCAAATTTAATTAATTTTTTTAAGGAAAATGATATTCAAATTGAAAAAAGTAACATGTCTTTTTCAGTTTCAGTAGATAATACAAATTTTGAATATTGTGGCAAAGGATTAAGCGGAATTTTTTCTAATAAATTAAATTTAATTAATATTGATTTCTTAAAAATGTTTTTTGACATTATTAAATTTTATAAAAAAAGTGACCAAATAGGCATATCCAACGAAAAAATGACTTTAGCTGAATATCTTAAAATTAATAAATTATCAAAAACATTTATTGATTATCATATAATACCAATGGTATCAGCAATTTGGTCTATGCCCCCTTATGCTGCAAGTAAGATGCCAATAAGTTTTTTTCTAAAATTTTTTCAAAATCATGGTTTATTTAAATTAAAAAATAGACCACAGTGGTATACAGTTACCGATAGAAGCAGAACTTATGTTAATAAAATAATTTCTCAAATAAGTGGTGAACACTTTAAAAACTATAAAGTTACAAAAATAAAAAGAAAATCGTCAGGTCTAGTCTTGTACTATGGAGGAGAAAGTGAATTTTTTGATTATGATAAAGTAATATTGGCAACACATGCTGATGAAGCTTTAAATTTAATAGAAAACCCAACTGATGAAGAAAAAAATGTTCTTTCGAATTTTAGTTATAAAGAAAATATAGCTTATATCCATACGGACAGACGAGCTATGCCGAAAAATAAAAAAGCTTGGTGTTCTTGGAACTCTTCCATAGATGATAAAAATTTAGAGAAAAATTCAATTACATATTGGTTGAATTTATTACAAAACTTAAAGTGTGATGAAGATATTTTCTTAACATTAAATCCTTACTTCAATATTGATGAAAAAAAAATATTGAGAAAGGTAAAATTTACACATCCTTATTATGATCAAAAAGCATTAGATGCTCAATCTGAGCTTGTTAAAATACAAAATCAAAAAGATTTACTTTTTTGTGGAAGTTATTTTGGTTACGGATTTCATGAAGATGGAATAAAATCATCTATTGAAATGATGAGAAACTTTTATGATTAATTCTTGTATATATAATGGAAATGTAATCCATAAAAGATTTAAACCTAAAGAGCATTTTTTTAAATATAAAGTATTTTCATTATTTATAGATCTGTCAGAGCTTAATGAGCTGAACGATGAATTAAATTTTTTTTCTTTTAATAAATTTAATTTAATTAGTTTTTACGAAAAAGATCATGGTGAGCGTGATGGATCATCTCTTGTTGATTGGGTAAAAAAAAATCTTAGTAGTAAAAAAATCAACACAGACAATATAAAGATAAAACTTTTATGTTATCCAAGAATATTAGGTTATGTTTTTAATCCTCTGAGTGTTTTTTTTATATACGATAAAAACAAAAATTTAATTTCTATTTTATATGAGGTAAAAAATACATTTGGAGAGCAACATACATATGTTTTTAAAGTTGAAGGTCAAAATAAATTAATTCAAAATAATTGTTCAAAAAAATTTCATGTTTCACCATTTATTGAAATGAATTGTAATTATTTTTTTAGGATATTAAATCCAGAACAAAAGTTATCTGTTGTAATAGATCAATATGATCAAGAAGGAAAAATTCTTTTTGCGTCCCAAGATGGTGAAAGATCTGATTTGACAAGTAAAAATTTAATGAATTCTTATCTAAAACACCCATTAATGACATTTAAAATAATTGCTGCGATACATTTTGAGGCCTTTAAATTGTGGACTAAAGGAATTAAATTCATAAAGAAAAAGTTCAAAATTAAAAATAATTTAACCATGGAAAATTAATGTTATTAAATTATGCAGCAGATAAATTAGTTATTAATTTTCTTAGTAATATTAATCATGGTTATCTTGAGCTAACTACATTTGATGGAAAAGTTTTAAAGTTTGGAAATCCAAATGAAAATTTACATGCAAATATTTTAATTAAAAAAACAGACTTTAATTATAATTTAATTAAAGGAGGTAGTATTGGATTTGCTGAAAGTTACATGAGAGGTGAATTTGAAACTGATAACTTATCAAACTTAATTGAATTAACTGCGAGAAATATAGAGGTTATGTATAAATTCTCAGGACTTCTTGATTTTCCAATAATCAATTATTTTAAAAATAAAATAATTAAAAATACAAAAAGCAGAAGCAAAAAAAATATTGCCAAACATTATGATTTAGGTAATGATTTTTTTTCTTTATGGTTAGACGACACACTCACTTACTCAAGTGCTATCTTTGATGATAAATCAAAAAAACTTTCTGAGGCTCAAAATAACAAGTATCAGAAATTAATTGATCTGATCAAACCAAACATTGGTGACAAAGTTTTAGAAATAGGATGTGGTTGGGGCGGATTTGCTGAATACTTAGGTAAAAAATACGATGTTAAACTAGACTGTATTACAATATCAAAAAAGCAATTTGAATATGCAAAAGAAAGAATTTTTAAATGTGGTTTGAATGAAAAAGTAAATATTGAAATTAAGGACTATAGAGATCTTCAAGGAAAATATAATTCGATTGCTTCAATTGAAATGATAGAGGCTGTTGGTCAAAATTATTTAGAAGGATATTTCAAAACTATAAAAAATAATTTATCTAATGGTGGAAAGACTGCTATTCAGGCAATTACTATAGATGATAAATTGTTTGATAGGTATAAAAACAAACAAGATTTTATTCAAAAATATATTTTTCCTGGTGGGTTTTTACCAAATAAAAATAGTATTAATCGATACGTATCTGAAAATGGTTTAGCAATAAATTCTTATATTTCTTATGCAGATCATTATGCGAACACTTTAGCTATATGGAGAAATGAATTTTTAAAAAAATGGGATTTAATCAAAAATCAAGGTTTTGATTTAACATTTAAAAGAATGTGGGAATTTTACCTATGTTATTGTGAGGCAGGATTTAAGTCAAAAAATATTGATTTGATACAATTTTCAATGCAAAACAAATAAAAATGAAGGAGATATTATGCGACATATAAAATTAATTAAGTCAATTTCATTGCTAATTTCATTATTCTTAATTACAAGTTGCTCAAATAATGCCGCAATGAAACCAGAAGATTTTAAAAATAAGGAACCAAGATTAATTATTGAGGAATATTTATCCGGAAACGTAAAGGCGTGGGGAGTGCTTCAAAATAGATCTGGAAAAGTAACTAGACAATTTTCTGCAGACCTAAACGGAAAATGGGATGGAAAGCAGTTAATACTCGATGAAAAATTTAATTGGGATGATGGTGAAATCCAAAATAGACAATGGCAAATAACTAAAATTGACCAAAATAATTATGAAGGTACTGCTGGAGATGTTGTGGGAAAAGCAAAAGGTTTTTCATATGGACCAGCTTTTAAATTTGAATATGTTCTTTTGGTTCCTGTTAAAGGAAAAGAAATGAAAATTACCTTTGATGACTGGATCTTCAAACAAGATGATCGTGTAGCCATAAATAGAGCAACTATGACTAAATTTGGTTTTAAGGTTGCTGAACTGACAGTAGTATTTGTAAAAGATTAATTTTTTTTTTGATATTTTGTCATTTTACCAATTAACCCAAAATATATTTTGCTTGGTAAAAAACTAAGTATTTTTAGTATTAAAGTAAGTGATTTTGGGAAATGAATTTCAAAAACATTTTTATTTATTAGCCCATCATAAATTTTTTCAGCTGCATAATCTGTTGTTTTTAAAAACGGCATTTTAAAATCATTTTTATCTGTCATCGGTGTTTTTATGAATCCAGGTGATACTAAAGATACTCGGACATTAAACCTTTTAAAATCAAAATATAAACTTTCCGCTAAATTATTAAGAGCTGATTTTGAAGGTCCATAACCAGTTGAATTTGGTAATCCTCTATACCCTGCTATAGATGAAACAATAGTAATAATACCATCTTTTTTATTTTTAAAATATTCTTCTACAGCTTTAATACTATTTAAAGTACCAAAAAAATTTACTTTAAACACATCTTCTATTTGCTCTAAATCAATATCCTTCTCTTTTTTTGGATTCCAGGTTCCAGTTGAAAAAAAACAAATATCAACAGCTTGAAACTTATTTTTGATTTGTTCAAACACTTCTTTGCATTTTGACTTATCGGTTACATCTAATGGAAACCCGTGAATATTTTCATTATTGTCAGAAATTTCTTTTAGAAGACTTTCTCTTCTAGCTGAAATTGCAACATTCCAGCCTTTGCTTGCAAATTTAATTGCTAAAGCCTTACCAATGCCTGTGCTTCCACCCGTTATCCAAATAGTTTTTTTATTCATTCTATAGTGATGTATAATACTTAAATGCTTAAAAACAAATTTATATCATTTGGTCTATTTTTCATAATTACATATTCTGCATCATTTATTGGGGGGATGGCGACAATAAGTTTTAAAGAACCGTGGTATTCACAGCTTGTAAAGTCAAATTATAATCCACCAGATTGGATTTTTGCTCCAGTTTGGACAACATTATATCTAATGATGACATTAGCTATTTGGTTTTATTGGCATAGTAAAAATAGAGAGATGAATACAGTTTATATTTATTTTATTCATATAGTTTTTAATACAACTTGGAGTATTGTTTTTTTTGGTCTTCACCAAATCTTATTAGCTTTAATTGTATTAATGATTCTAATTGCCTTGATAATTATTCTTATTCTAAGATTTAAACGTGTCAATTATGTAAGTTCATACTTAATGATTCCCTATTTACTTTGGAGTTGCTATGCACTATTTCTAAATTTTAACTTATATATTTTAAATTAATATGGATGATGTAGTTATAGTTGGTGGTGGAATTATTGGTACTGCAACTGCTTATTTCCTTTCTAAAGAGGGCAGAAAAGTAAAAGTTATTGAGAGAGACCCAACATATAAAACAGCTTCTTTCCCTTTATCACTTGGAGGATTCAGAAGGCAATTTTTTCAAACAGAAAATATATTACTTGGAAAATTTGCTAGAGAATTTATTTTTCAAATACCTGAATTACTAAAAACAGAAAAAAATCCTAAACCAACAGCTAGTATGGTTACCAATGGTTACCTGTTAATGTTTGGACCTGAACATGCAGAAGAACAATACAAAGCTTTAGAAAATCATAAAGCTTGTGAAGCGGGCACAAAAAATATTAAAGGGTCAGAACTAACAAAATTTTTTCCATACATTAACAGTGATGGAATAGAAACCGCAACTTTTACTGATAATCAAAGTGAGGGATGGATTGATCCATTTATGTTTCATGGCGCATTAAAAAGTAAAGCGATGGAGCTTGGTGCTGAATTTGTAAAAGGAGAAGTCAAATCTTTATCAGAAATAAAAGCTAAAACAATTATTTCTGCAGCCGGATGTTGGACAAAAGAACTATTAGAAGATATTCCAGTTGAACCACAAAAGCATACTGTATTTAGAGTCAAATGCCCCAAACATATTCCTGAAATGCCATTAACAGGGGATCTTACAACTGGAGTTTACTGGAGACCAGAAGGAAAAGAATATTTAGCTGGATCACCAAAATCTGTTTTTGATGCAGAAGACCTTGAACCAGCTTGGGATGATTTTGAAGAACTTGTTTGGCCTGCATTAGCCCAAAGAATACCAGCAATGGAAGAACTGAAGTTAACAGGAGGATGGGCAGGTTATTATGATTGTAATAGACTTGATAATAATGCGGTAGTTGGAAAGCATCCTAAATTTGAAAATGTTTATTTGGCTACGGGATTTACAGGAAGAGGCTTAATGCAAGCGCCAGGAATTGGTAGAGCTTTGACAGAGTTAATTACCACAGGCGCATATCAATCGATTGATATTTCTAATATGGCTGTTGAAAGAGTTTTGGGAAAAGAAGCAAGACCAGAACCTTACGTTCTTTAATTAAGTTCCACAAAATGTTTGATATTTTTCACCCGATGTAGAAGGGGATTGAAAATCAGTTATTCCTTTTTGTTCATTATATGGTTTACTTAGAATCTCTAAGAGTTTCTTAAGTGGACTTAAATCATTTTGTTCAGCAGCTTCCAAAGCCTCTTCAACTTTGTAATTTCTAGGAATAACTAATGGATTGTTATTTTTCATTAATTCTAAAGACTTTTTTGGTGAGTCATTATTTTTAGATGATCTTTCTTTCCATCTTTTTTTCCAATTAATAAAATCATTATCATCAAATAATTTGTCTTTTTTTGGAGAAAGATCCATTAAATGACAAAATGTATTAGTGTAATCTGCTTTTTTTTCATGCATCCATGTTAACAGGTCTAATATTAAGAATTTATCTTTTTTATCTAACCCAAACAATCCTAATTTATCTCTCATCATATTCATCCATTTTTCTTCATATCTTTTTTCAAAAGAATTAATTGTTTCAGTTGCTATTTTAATAGCTTTATCTTGATCTTGATCGATTAAAGGAACCAAACATTCTGCAAATCTAGCTAAATTCCATTTTGTTATAACAGGTTGATTACAATAAGCGTATCTACCCATTTGATCTATTGAACTAAAAACAGTTTTTGGATCGTAGGTATCCATAAATGCACAAGGACCATAATCAATAGTTTCCCCAGAAATAGTCATATTGTCAGTATTCATTACTCCGTGAATAAAACCAACGCGCATCCAATTCACAACTAAATTACATTGCCGGTTTATTAAAAGATTTAGTAAATCTAAAGCTTGATTATTTGAACTTTTTATTTCAGGGTAATGTCTATTAATTGTGTAATCTAATAAGGTTTTTAATTCTTCTTTTTTTTGTCTTGCTGCAATATATTGAAAAGTACCAACCCTTATATGACTAGAGGCAACACGAGTGAGTATCGCACCTTGTAAAGTTGTTTCTCTTTGAATATTTTCTCCAGTTTTTACTACAGCTAAACTTCGAGTAGTAGGAATATTTAAACCATTCATAGCTTCACTAATTATATATTCTCTTAACATAGGACCTAGGGCTGCACGACCATCACCATTTCTTGAAAATGCTGTTTTGCCTGAGCCTTTAAATTGAATATCAAATTTTTTATTCAACTTAGTTGTATGTTCACCAATTAATACCGCTCTACCATCCCCAAGCATTGTAAAATGACCAAATTGATGACCCGCATAAGCCTGCGCTATAGAATTACTTCCATTTGGCAATCTGTTTCCTGAAAAAATTTTTGAAAGTTCATCTTTATCAATATCTGAGAAATTTAGATTCAATTCAGAGGCTAAACTTTCGTTAAGTATTACTAATTCAGGATTATTTACTGGAACAGGTCTTATTTCTTCTCTAAAAGTGTCTGATAATTCTGAATAGGTGTTTTTAAAATGCCATCCTATGGTCATTTAAACTAGCTTACTTCAGCTTGATTTTCTTTTGGTTGTATTTCAGTTTTAAATTGATTTGAAATTTTTTGAACTTGAACAGATGAAACCTTATATTCTGCACACATAGTTTCTTCATCTTTTCCGTGACCTGTTACCATATTAACCATATGTTCTGGAAAATGAAATGTTGTAAAAACTATACCTTCTTTTACTTTATCAGTAACTTCTACTTTTAAAGCAACCTCACCTCTTCCTGAATATAATCTTCCAATATCACCTGTATTTAAATCTCTATTTGCTGCATCTTTAGGATGGATTAATAGAACATCTTCATCAACAATATTGATATTGTTTGTTCTTCTTGTCATGGTAGCAGCATTGTAATGTTGTAAAACTCTACTAGTTGTTAATATTAAAGGATAATCTTTATGATTAGCTTCAATTTCAGATGACTCCTTCCAGTCAAAATTTTTCAATCGACCTTTACCGAGTTTAAACTCCTCTGTGTGTAATATTTGAGTATCTGTTCCATCCTCTTTTACAGGCCACTGTAAACCTAGTTTACCTAGCCTTTCTCGAGTTATACCTTTAAAGAAAGGTACAATATCTGCAATTTCAGCAAGCACTTGATTAGCATCATAAGTTTGCTGATCAAATCCAAGTTTTTGCATCATTTCAGTTACTATAACTCCATCAGGTTTCGTACCAGGTAAAGGAGGAACTGCTCGGTTAACTCTTTGTACTCTTCTTTCAGTGTTAGTGAAAGTTCCATCTTTTTCTAAAAAAGTAGTTCCCGGTAAAACAACAGTTGCTAATTTAGCTGTTTCACTCATAAATATTTCTTGCACAACTAAAAGTTCTAGGGAATTCATAGCTTCAATTACATGAGCACTATTAGGATCTGTTTGAACAATATCTTCACCAATAATCCAAACACCTTTTAATTCTTTATTTATTGCTGCCTCAAACATTTGAGGAATTTTTAAACCAGGTTTTGTTGGATGTGTTACGCCATATTTTTCAGTATAGAATTTTTGATTTTTTTTATCAGCTACTTCGAAGTATCCTGCACCTTGATGAGGCTGACATCCCATATCAGCAGCACCTTGAACATTATTTTGTCCCCTTAAAGGATTTACTCCAACACCTTTCCTTCCAATGTTTCCTGTAATCATCGCAAGGTCAGCGATTAGCATTACTGTTTTTGAACCTTGTTCGTGCTCGGTGACACCCAAACCATGAAACTCCATTGAATTTTTTGCTGTTGCGTATGCAATAGCAGCTTCTTTTACTAATTGTTTATCTACACCAGCAACTTTTGCTAATCTATCAACATCTTGTCTCTCAATTTCTTTAAGGAAATTATCAAATCCTTCTGTTCTATCTCTTACAAAATCTGCATTATATAATTTTGATTTTATAATAAAATGTAACATCATATTCAGTACTGCAACATTGGTACCTGGTCTCAATTTTATATGGTAATCTGCTAATTTTGCTAGTTCTGTAGTGATAGGATCTAGAACAATAAGCTTTTTCCCTTTCATTACTTGTTGTTTAATCTTGGCCCCAGTAACAGGATGTGCATTCGTTGGGTTTGCTCCAATAACTAAAAATAAATCTGCATGATAGATATCTTCCGTAGAATTAGTTGCAGCTCCTGTACCAAATGTTTGTTGCATTCCCCATGCAGTAGGTGAATGACAAATTCTTGCACAGCAGTCTACACTGTTAGTGCCGACGGCTGCCCTAATCATTTTTTGAAAGACATAATTTTCTTCATTAGTACATCTTGCAGAAGAAATACCTGCAAATGCATCAGGCCCATGATCTTTTGTTATCCTTTGCATTTCTTTTTTTATAAAATCATAAGCCTCATCCCAAGTTGCTTCCTCAAATTTTCCATTTCTCTTAATTAATGGAGTTTTAAGTCTGTCAGGATGATCATAAAAACCAAACGCATATCTTCCTTTAATACATGTATGACCTGCATTTACCTCTGTTTCTTTTGGAGTATCAATTGCTACAACTTTATCATTTTTAATTGATGCTTCTAAATTACATCCAACACCACAGTACGAACAAGTGGTTCTTACTTTTTTATCAACAGCAGCTGACTTAGATTGAAAAACATCTGAAATTGCATCTGTTGGGCAAGTATGTGCACAAGCTCCACAAGAAACACAAGATGAATCTCCAAACATCATATCATTGTCAGTAGTAATTCTTGACTCAAATCCTCTTCCAGACATTGTTAAAACAAAAGAGCCTTGAATTTCGTCACAAGCTCTTACACATCTTCCACAATTGATACAGTTGTCTAAATTCATTCTCATATAATCATGAGAGGTATCTCTTGGAATACCTTTGTGCTGTTTTGGACTATTATATCTATGATCCGAAATACCCAAATCATTCGCTACGGTTTGAAGTTCACAATTATTGTTCACCTCACAAGTTCCACATTCCATCGGATGGTCAGTTAAAACTAGCTCAACAATGTTTTTTCTTAAATTTTGGAGATTTTCATTTGATGTAAAAATATGCTGATTTTCAGCTACTGGTGTATGGCAAGAAGCCACAATTTTCGTTGGACCATCTTTTTCTAATGCCACTTCAACAGAGCAAACTCTACATGCACCATATGGAGCTAAATTTGGGTCATCACAAAGTGTAGGAACTTTTTTTTCTCCTATATAGCTTTTTACAAATTTTAATATAGATGTATGATTAGCCCCAATTTCATAAGGCTTACCGTCTATATAAGCTATTTTTCTTTTTTCAGAACTCATTAATTATCTTTTACCATATCACTTTTCATTTCATCACCAAAATATTTTAGGATGTTCATAATGGGAGTTGGTATCGCACCACAAAGGGCGCATAAACAGCCTTTTTTCATGGTTACCAACAATTCATTTAATAATTTTAAAGGAATTTTAGCTGTTTTTTTCTTTGCTTGATCAAACATTTCCTTTCCTCTGTAAGATCCGAGTCTTCCTGGGAAACACTTACCACAAGATTCTTCAGCAGAGAATTCAAACAAATGATGAATATACTCGGTCATTGGGAAATCTTTAGGAATACTAACTACACTTGCATGACCCAACATAAAACCTTTAGAACCAAACTCTTGAAAATCTAAATTTAAATTATCAATTTCATTTAATGGAACAACACCACCAAGAGGTCCACCAATTTGAAATGCTTTAATTGGTTCTTTATAACCACCACCAATTTCATTAAATATTTTTTTCATTGGTGTTCCCATATCAATTTCGTAAACACCTG
>QCMO01000017.1 GCA_003213695.1 Pelagibacteraceae bacterium AG-422-C23
AATGGTAATAAAAAAAAACTAATTATAGAAAGAACAATAATTATACTTGAGTAAAAATTTGTTATATTTGGTAATTCTTGACCAAAATAAAGTAATTTAGGATTTATTGATAAATATAAAAATCCTGGCAAAGATAAAATAATTAGTAAAAACAAAATATATAAAAAATTTTTCTTATTTGTCTCTAGTATTTTTAAGATAAAAAAGGGAAAAAAAATTACGTAATATTGACGTATGTAACAAGTCAATGATAAAAAAAATATTATCAGAAATATATTAATTCTGCTTCTTGGTAAATTGTTGTTATTCGAATTAAGAAAAAAAATAGAGGCAAGTAAAAAAATTAAAGAAGTAATATGATTATTCCCCCAAATCGCAGATGCTTGAAAGTTAGGTAGCAAAAGTATTAAAAATGAATAAAACAAAATTTTGAGATTGCTTATTTGTGGAAATAATTTCTTAATATTAAGATAAAATAGAAGAGGTACAAATAGAGAAAAATAGAAAAAAAAATTTAAATATGTATTTAAATCGTTAGATAAAAAATCAAATCTAGAAAAAAGAATATGATGGAGAGGGAAATTTGTAATTTTATACTCAACTCCAAATGTAATTAAATTATTAATTTCCAAATTTAACATTTGTATGTACTTCCAATGAGTGTTGATATCTGAGCTTGAACCACCACCCGATATATCAAACTCGTAATTAAATGAAATAATTAACGTTCCTAGAGAAAATATGATCAAAAATAAAAAAGATGAAATATCAATAAGAGAATGATCTTTAAAAAAATTATTTATTTTCATCAAATTTAAAATTAATATTGATTAATTAGTTTACATGTATCAATAGTATAAAGTATTAATTATGTAAAATAAGTTTTGTATAATTTTAATATCAAACTGTGTTTTAATTTAGATGAAAAAACTACCTAAAGTATCAATTATTTTACCATTTTATAAAAAAATAAGTTTTTTTAAAAAAACTTACGATTCAATTATTAGACAGAATTATAAGTTTCTTGAGATAATTATTATTTATGATGATCCTGATAAAAAAGAATTATTTAGATTAAGAAAGATTGTTAATAAAAATAAAAAAGTAAAAATTATTATAAATAAAAAAAATATAGGTGCCGGGTTAAGCAGAAATAAAGCTATAAAATACGCTACAGGAAAATTAATCGCTTTTCTTGATTGTGATGATATCTGGAGAAAAAATAAGTTAAAAAATCAAATATCATTTATGCAAAAAAACAATATTCAATTTTCTTATACCTCATATGAGATTATCGATGAAAATGGAAAAAAACTAAATAAAGTTGTGCAAGCTTACGATCTTAATTATGAAAACCTTTTAAGATCATGTGATATTGGATTATCAACAGTGGTAGTTGAAAGGGCAATAATTTCAAAATTTAAATTTCCAGATATGAGAACAAAGGAAGATTTTGTTATTTGGTTAAAAATTGCTAAAAAAAATATTAAATTAAAAGGTATTAATCAAAATTTATGTTCATGGAGAAAATCTTCTAATTCTCTATCATCAAGCTTTACTCAAAAATTTTTTGATGCATTTAAAGTCTATAATTATTTTGAAAAAAAAAATATATTCATTTCTATTTTTTTAACAATAAGACTTTCATTCAATTTTTTACTTAAATATTATCTGAAAACAAAAAATAGAATATGAGATTTCTTTTGTCTTTACACTTTGGATATAAATGATAATTAAATAATTATATGATTAAATTTTAAATTACATATTTATATGAAAAAAAAAATCGCTTTAATAACAGGAATTACTGGTCAGGATGGTTCTTATTTAGCAGAGCTTTTACTTAAAAAAAATTACATTGTCCATGGAACATTAAGAAAGTCTTCTACATTCAATACAGGTAGAATTGATCATTTGTATATAGACCCGCATAACAAAACAAATCTCTTTCTTCATTATGCTGATTTAACTGATAGCAATTCTATTTATAATATCATTAATAAAATTAAACCAAATGAAATTTATAACTTAGCAGCTCAAAGTCATGTTGGGGTTTCATTTACCAATCCTGAATATACTTCTGAGGTAACTGGAGTTGGTACATTGAGAATTTTAGAGGCAATTCGATTTTTAAACATAAAAAATGTTAAATTTTATCAGGCAAGTACATCTGAGCTGTATGGAAAAGTTTTTGATAAAAAAAAAATATTTAATGAAGAGTCTAAATTTTATCCGAGATCTCCTTATGGAGCTGCTAAACTATATTCATATTGGATAACAAGCATTTATAGAGAGGCTTATAATATATTTGCTTGTAATGGCATATTATTTAATCATGAAAGTCCAAGAAGAGGAGAAACTTTTGTGACAAGAAAAATCACAAGGTTTTTAGCTAAAAAATATTTAGGATCAAAAGATATTTTGTATTTAGGAAATTTAAATGCAAAAAGAGATTGGGGTCATGCAAAAGACTTTGTGGAAATGCAATGGAGAATACTGCAAACTAAAAAACCTGATGATTATGTAATAGCTACAGGAAAAACTTATACTGTCAGAGAATTTATTGAGACTGCATGTAAATTTATAGGATTTAAAATTTTTTGGAAAGGTAAAGGATTAAAAGAAGAAGGATACATAATTAACAAAAAGAATAAAAAAGAGACAATAATTAAAATAGATAAAAAATACTTTAGACCCAATGAAGTGGATTATTTAAGAGGTGATGCAAGAAAAGCTTATAAAAAATTAAATTTTAAACCTAAGTATAACTTTGAGAAGTTAGTAAAAGAAATGATGGCAGAGGATATATCTTCATTTAAAAATAAGGTTTAATTCAAATTAATGTTATTTGAGATATTAATTACATTATTAACTATATTAGTTACTAATTTTTTATTAATAAAATTTAATTTTTTATTAGATTTAGATGGAAAATTTGAGCACAAAACTTTAGTCAAATCAAAAAAAATTGTACCTCTCTCTGGTGGTATAGTTTTATTTATACTAATCAATTATTTCTATTTTCAAGATAGTATCTTTTTAATCTCTTCTTTATCGATATTAATTTTAGGTTTAAGTTCTGATATAGATTTTTTAAGATCTCCAAAGATAAGAATTTTTGTTCAGGTTTTGATATTATTTTTCTATATTTTATTTTCAAAAATATATTTTACCGATGTAAGAATTAATAGTTTAAATTCTCTGTTAGATATTTATACATTTGCATTAATTTTCAATATTTTTTGTTATTTGGTTTTGTTAAATGGAACAAATCTTATAGATGGGTTGAATTCAATTATACTTGGATATTATATTTCTATAACAATAATTTTATTTATTGTTAGTTTTGAACATAATCTCTTCATTGATCTTAAATTCATAAATGTAACTCTTTCAATATTATCAGTAATTTTTTTAGTAAATTTTTTTGGAAAAGCTTATATGGGAGATGGTGGATCTTATCTAATAAGTTTTATATTTGGTGTTTTTTTAATTAAATTTTATATTCAAAATCCACTTATTTCACCATATTTCATTATGTGTTTATTATGGTATCCGGCATTTGAAAACTTATTTTCAATAATTAGAAAACAGATAAAGAAAATTTCTTTTCAAACAGCTGATAATAAACATCTTCATCAATATCTTTATAAATTTTTTAAAAAAAAGTTTAATCTAAAAAAAGAGATTATTAATTCATTTACAGGAAATTTAATTGTTTTATATAATTTGGTATATTTTTACTTAATCAAAAATTTTTATCATAATACGAAAGTTTTATTATTTTCAGTAACTATGAATATTTCAGTATATGTAATAATATATTATTTCCTATCAAAAAAATTTCCAGATAATCAATCCAAAAATTAATAAATTTATTTTTTTATTCTAAAAAGGTAAAAGATCTAAATAGTATCTTATTTTTTTTAATAGTTTATAAAATCCACTCCCATGAGTGTATATTGTGTGATTATTTTCATTTATAAATTTCATAGCTGGAAGATCTTTGGTAATAAAAGGTTTGTTATAAACTAAATTTTCAAATATTTTTTTTTCAGGTAGATTTATTTGATAAATCATTCCCATATAGGAAGTAGCAAGTAATTTATCATCAATTTGAACGATAGAGGTTAAACCCAAATCTTCACCATAAGATAAATTAATACCAATTTTTTGTTTTTTTTTCATATCTACAAACCAAATATTACTACTGACTAAATCTCCAAAAAAATAATGATTATTCCATATCGAAGATGAATTTTTATATAATGCTCCTCCAGTGATTGAGTTACCATAAATATAATCTGCATTAATAATTGAATCATGAAGATATTGAATACTAGGTTTAACAAATTTAAATTTTTTATTATTTATATTTGATTTACATAACTTTGAAGATTTAGAAACATCCTCATAATGTTTATGATAAATCTCGTAAGTCCCCTCATAGCAGCTCCAGCCAAAATTTAAAAAGTCATTGAACTCACTGTATTTAACTATATTTAATTCCTCTATATATTCACTTCCAATATCTGGAATATAAATGTCACCGGTTTCTTCATCAAAACTAAATGACCATGGATTTCTTAAACCTATGAATAGTATTTCAGGTTCCCCATTAATTTTCACAAATGGATTCTCTTTAATTGAGGAATAGTTTTTACCGTTCTCCGCTAAAAATGGGTTTATTCTCAAAATTTTTCCATAAAATTTATTAACATCTTGTGATAAATCTGGGCGACGGTTATCACCGCTAGCTAAATAGAGATTGTTATCAATTGGGTGAAATTTTATTGTTCCACCAACATGATCATCTTGTTCCCCTATAGGATGGTACCTGTCAATAACTAGGATCTTTTTCTCACTTGAAAGTGGGGCTTTTTTAGTTTCAGGATTGTAACTGAATTTTGATAAAACTAACTGATTATTTTTATTACTATAAGTTACAAATATTAATTTATCCTTTTTGAAGAATGGTGAAAACGCAAATCCCATTACACCAGGTTCCCAATTATCGACTTCTGTTACCAAGCTTTCTAAATTTAATACAGTATTTATTCTAGGCTCAACATTCTTTTCATAGAAATTTTCAATTTCGATAATAGCACCAGGTTTGTGTTCTAAAACAAAAATAGAATTTTTTGAAATTAATTCATTTTTAAGGATCTGAACTGGAAAATTAATACCCTCAATTTTTTTTTCTATAATATTCTTATTTACTTCACCAGCTACAGAAAAAAAATTAGTAAAGATTATAATCTTTAATAGTAAAACTATTGTTAATTTATTTAATTTAATATTTATACTCATTTACCGCGATTAATTTAAAATTTTCTATTTTTTATGACAAAAATCATAATTGAACAAGAGGAATTAATAAGTTTTAGGGAATGATTTTTTAATTTAAAAATTGATTTTATATGAGATATTAATATTTCTATCATTATTATTAAAACCAATACTTTTTTGGTAATCTTCATTTAATAGGTTTTCAATTGATATTTTAAAATAATTTTTTTCATTAATTTTCTTTTTATATAGAATATCAAAAACATTATAGGAATCTAAATGATCATTTCCTGTGGGTATAGAGCTATCAAATGATTTCCCAACTGAATTGAATATTATGTAAAAAATATCGTTTTCATTATTGATATATGACAGACTACTTAAAAACTTATAATCTGGTCTTTTTCTAAGTTCATCAGATGAATCCTTTATATTTGTATCTAAAAAATTAATTGAATTTTTCAAATTAAAATTATCATTTATTTTATTTTCAATTGAAAGCATATATTGATTATTTACGACCAAATCTTCATTAACCATTTTAAATTTAGTGTTACTGTAATTAATTAGATTTTTATACTCTGTTCTATTAATTAGAAAATTTATTGTGTTATTATTCATAAATTTTTTTTTAAAAGATAAACTTCTACTTAAATTAGTTTCTGGAACTAATGATTTATCACCAACCAATCCATTATTAAGTGAATAGAAACTGGGTATTTTAAATCCAGTTCCTTGGTTAAGATTAAATTCACCAATTTTATTGTTATAATTTAACGATACAGAATAGTTCTTTTTTTCATTATAACTTTCAGATTTATTTGATCTTCCAGTAAAGTTAATATTTGTATTTTTATTAAGCATTAAGTCTAATGAATTATAAAAATTGAAAGATTTTCGATCATCCTCATAATGTGTATATCCTGTGCCAACATACTGGCTTTCATCTAAAGCTTTTTCAAAATTAAACTCTAAACCTGAGTCAATTCTTAATTCATCATTCACATCTATTACATAATAATTTTTAATTTTTGAATTTTTAAAAATTGTATTTGATATTGTTTTGGGATCTGCAGATCTTATTCCTGCTTTAATTAAAGGTTTATTAATATCTTCCTTTGAATAAAATAGATCATATTGATTAAAATTTTTAATTTTTTTTGATAAAATTTTTTTTGTTTTTAAAGATAAAAATAGATTTTCAGTTTCCTCATTTTGTAAAGCTTTATCAGTCGAAAAAAGATTTCCTCCGCTATCATCAGGGAAAAAAGCTGCATCAGTAAAAAGGCCGCCTATTAGTATTTCTTTATTATTGAAATATATTTTATTAATTAAATTAATATTTTTTATGTCTTCATTTGTACTAGAATTATTTTTCTTAAAATAAGAAATCTTGTTTTTCCTACTAAATTGATTGAATTTTTTTTTATTTTCATAGAAAAAAGACTCACTCATTAGTGATTTATCTACCTCGAAAATCTCAGCATCCTCAAAGTAGGAATTACCAAAATTAAGATTTAAAAAACCCGACATTGAGCCTGAACCTAGCATTTGAGCATTTGTTCCTGTTAAAAAATTTATTTGATCAATATTTTTAAATGATAAATCACGTAAATTAAAAGACCCACCTCTTGAATTCGCATGATTGTTCAATTGAAGACCATCAAGCGCAATAATTGTAAAATTTGGATCACCGCCATTAACATTTAAATCATGATGGCCATAATCTCCGTTAGAAAGGTCTAAATCAATTTGATTACTAAAATTAAATATTTTTTGTTTATTTTCTAAATTAATATTTATTTTATTTTTTAAATCTATGTATTGATTTTGCATATTATTGGTATCAAATTTTTTTTCAAATCCTTGTGGTGTAATATAAATAATTGGAATGTTTGTTGATGAAAATGAACTGTTATTTAAAAAAAAGAAAAATAACAAAATAGATATTATTCGAATCATTTTGATCTTTATATAAAAGATTAAATAAATGGATTATAGTCAAAAAGTCTCACACTTTATTAAAAGAATTAATTAATCAATTAGAAATTGATCTTGCAACTACTAAGTTCAATATTATTAAAGAAAAAGCTGAAGTTGATAGTAAACTCCCAAATGGAAGAAAAGGTATCCATAAAGAAATTAAATATATAGTTGCACTAAATTTCATCAAGTTCGTTTTATTTGAAAATTCTTTAAATCTATATTTTATAAATAAAATAAATGAACCAAAGATTAATAAAAAACCAATTATGCCATGCTCAGCTAAAGTTTCTAAATATGTTTGATGAGGGTGCGTAGAGCAACCAAATGACAGCATTTTTTCATCTAAATCCTTCCTTTCTTTACATGACCATCTAAACTTTTTGGTACTTACTCCAAATAAAATATTTTCTTTAAAGATATCATAGCCCAATTTATAATTGTAAAAATGTTTTGAATTAATAAAGATATTTTTTTCTTTATCTTCAATTGACTTATTTATTTGATCAAAAGTTCTTAAGTACCTACTTTTCAAATTTTCTGAACTTAAAGAAACTACTATTATTGTAATTAAAGCTAAAATTAAAAAAATTTTTAAATTTATACTCCTCCTATATTTTGAAATAGCAATTAGAAGAACAACACTTATGAATATAGATTTTAAAAAATTTGATCTCTCACCAGTTATAAAAATTGATAATGGAATTAAAAGAATTAAAATATATACTAATAAATCATAATTAATTTTATTCTTAAAATTTATTTTTTCTAAGAGGTTTGATATACAAATAAATCCAAATGATAATATAAAATAACCTACAATAAGTTCGTCTCCAAAAAATGATGAAATTCTTTGAGGACTTGGACTTTTAATATTTATTAAATTATATCCATTTAATCTCTCAAAGAATACGTCAATTATTACTACTAACAATACTATCGACCAAAAATTAAGTATTTTTTGATTATTAATTTTTAAAAATGTAAAAAAGTATACTGAAGCAAAGTAGAAAAGAATATATTTTATTAAGCCAATTGATCTTATTAACCCTTCATCTTTAAAAGATATATTACCATTATAGTAATAATATTGAATAGCTGAATTTAGTAAAACGTAAAAAAATATTAATAAAAATAAAAAAACTTCATTTTTTATTTCTTTAAATGGAAAGTCTTTATTTTTTAAAATGATATAAATAAAAACTATGTCGATTATTAAAAAATTAAGGTTTATAATTAAACTTCCTGTTATGTAAGATATGGGTAGAATTGAATATAAAAAAGTAACAAAATAGATTTGAATTTTATTAGGTTTGATATTTTGTGAAAAATACATTATTTGCTCAATAGATATATTAAATATATTAAATAAAATGAAAAAAAAATACTTTTATCCATTGTCAGAAGAAGGAATAACCAAACAAGATATTTCTGTGGCAAAAAAAGTCCTAAATTCAAAACAACTAACAATGTCAAAATATACTCGAGAATTTGAGAAAGAGTTCTCAAAAAAAATAGGAGCAAAGTATGCATTAATGGTTAACTCAGGATCATCTGCAAATTTATTAGCAGTTTTTGCAGCTGGAAATTTAATGAGAAAGAATAGATTAAAACCAGGAGATGAAGTTATATTGCCAATCCTATGTTGGCCTACATCATTATGGCCATTAGTTCAGTTTGGCTTAAAACCTATATTTGTAGATATTAATAAAGATAATTTGAATATACTTGAGGATCAAATCGAAAAAAAAATCACAAAAAAAACAAAAGCTATAATGCTTATCAACGTTCTTGGAAACTGTTGTGATTTGTCAAAAATAAAAATTTTAGCTAAAAAATATAAACTTATAATTTTTGAGGATAATTGTGAGTCCCTAGGGTCAAAATATAAGAATAAAAATTTAGGTACTTTTGGTGACTTCGGCACTTTCTCTTTTTTTTATTCACACCAAATTACTTCAGGTGAAGGAGGAATGGTTACGTGTAATAATGAAAAAGATTATGAAATTCTTTTTTCATTAAGATCTCATGGTTGGCTTGGAGGTTTGATGAGCTATCCAAGAAAAATGAATTTATATAATAGATATATCAAAAAGTACCCAAATTTAGATCCAAGGTATATTTTTACTAATTCAGGATTTAATTTAAGACCAATGGATATAAATGCCTCGATAGGCCATAGCCAGTTTATAAGATTAGATAAATTTATCAAAGCGAGAAAAAAAAATAGAAACCAAATAATATCTGCTTTGAAGTCATCAAAAAATTGGAATAAACAATTTTCTTTTATTGAAGCCAGAAAAAATTTAAATCCAAGTTGGATGGTTTTACCAATTATTGTAAATAAAAAATTTAAAAAATATAAAAATAAATTTTTGAAATATTTAGATAATAATGGAGTAGAAACACGACCCATTATAAGTGGATCATTTAATAATCAACCAGCTTATAAATTATATGGTTTTGATAAATATAATGAGAATTATTTTCCAAATTCACAATTTATTGAGGATCATGGCTTTGTAATTGGTTTGCACAAACATCAAATGAAAAAATTAAAAATTAATAAATTGAGAGATCTAATGATGAATATAGATAAAATAAGATAGATGAAAAAAATTATTGTAGTTACCGGTGGTGCAGGTTTTGTTGGTTCAAATTTAATCGAATTATTATTAAAAAAAACAAAATACAATATAATTAGTATTGATGATTATTCATCAGGAAGTAAAAAAAACCATATTAAAAATAAAAAAATAAAATACCTTAAATCAAACACAAAAAATATTTCAAAAATACTAAATAGACAAAAAGATGAAATAGAGTCCGTATTTCATTTTGGGGAGTTTTCAAGAATTTATCAAAGCTTTTTAAAAATGAATGAGTGCATCAATTCAAATACGATTGGAACTAATGAGGTTTTTAATTTTTGTCTTAAAAATAGAATTAAATTAATTTATTCAGCCACATCTGCAAGTATTGGTAATAAAGGAAATGATAAAAATTTATCTCCTTACGCGTTTACAAAAGCAAAAAATTTGGAAATGTTAGAAAATTTAAAAGATTGGTATAATTTTAAATTTGAAATCATTTATTTTTACAATGTTTATGGCCCGAGACAAATTTGTTCTGGAAAAATGGCTACCGTTATTGGTATTTTTGAAGATCAATATAAAAATAAAAAACCACTGACAGTAGTAAAACCTGGGAGCCAATCAAGAAGATTTACACATATAAATGATACTATTGAAGCATGCTATTTTGCATGGAAAAAAAATAAATCACGTCATTACAGTATTTCAAATAGAAAAAGTTACTCAATATTACAAGTTGCAAAGATGTTTAAAACGAAGATAATTTTTTTACCTAAAAGGAGAGGGGAAAGATATGCTTCAGCTTTAACTAATATGAAT
This sequence comes from Pelagibacteraceae bacterium AG-422-C23, assembly GCA_003213695.1. Lineage (GTDB taxonomy): Bacteria > Pseudomonadota > Alphaproteobacteria > Pelagibacterales > Pelagibacteraceae > Pelagibacter. Next base: position 10,686 of record QCMO01000017.1, read on the forward strand.
TTATCAAATAGAGTTTATAAAAAATTTGGTAAAATAAGTCTGAGAAATTATATTCGTGAAATTATAGAAACTTAAAAATCTGCCTTAATTTGAGGTTTACATTCTTTAATTATTAGGTATAAGTCACTCGCCGGTAATTATTGCGAAGGTGTCATACCCGATCCCATTCCGAACTCGGAAGTCAAGCCCTTCAGCGCCGATGGTACTTTGTCTTAAGGCACGGAAGAGTAGGTCGTTGCCGGCATTAAAAAAATTATGAAAATAAAAAGTTCATTAAAGTCGGTAAAAAAAAGAGACTTAAACTCTAAACTAGTTAAGAGAAGGGGTAGAGTTTACATAATAAATAAAACTAATCCAAAATTTAAAGCAAGACAAAAATAGTTTTTATGGACAATGAAAACCATAAAAATACCTGGAATAATTTTACAAAATTTGTTTTGTGGGGAACTGTCGCGGTAGTCATTATTTTAGTTCTAATGGCAGTATTCTTATTATAAGATTTTCATTATGATAATAGCTTCTATCTCAGAGAATAAAAATTTAGAAAAAAGAATTGCTATTACTCCAGAAATTGCAAAAAAATATATTTCATCTGGATTTGAGGTGTATATCACAAAAGATTATGGCAAACATCTTGGTTTCTTTGATGATGATTTTAAAATATTAGGTGTAAAAGTTTTAGATAGTGATGAAAAAGTTATAAGTTCTACAGACATTTTAGTACAATTAGAATTACCTTCCGAGGATAAATTAGATAAATTAAAAGAAGGTCAAATTTTAATTGGTGTTTTAGATCCAATTTCTAATAAAGAAAGATTAAATAAACTTATTCAAAATAAAGTTAAAAATTTTTCTCTTGAGTTATTACCTAGGATTACTAGGGCACAATCTATGGATATTTTATCATCTCAAGCAAATTTAGCTGGTTATAAGGCGGTAATCGAGTCCTTTGCAAATTTCGAAAAGGCCATACCAATGATGATGACAGCTGCAGGAACTGTACCAGCTGCTAAAGTTTTAATCGTAGGTGCAGGCGTAGCAGGCTTGCAAGCAATTGCCACTGCTAAAAGAATGGGTGCAATAGTTTTTGCGACTGATGTTAGAATGGCCTCGAAAGAACAAGTTGAGAGTTTGGGAGGAAAATTTTTAACAGTTGAAGGATCAGAAAATCTTGAAACAGAAGGTGGATACGCAAAAGAAGCATCGGACGATTTTAAAAAAAAACAAGAGGAGCTACTAGCTGAAACATTGAAGAAAATTGATATCGTTGTCTGTACAGCATTAATTCCTGGAAAAAAAGCTCCAGTAATTATTAAAGATAAAATGTTAGATAATATGCAACCAGGATCTGTAATCTATGATTTAGCTGCAATTCAAGGAGGCAATACAGCAGCGACTAAAGTTGATGAAATAATAGAAAAAAATGGAGTAAAAATAATGGGTGAAAGGAATATTTTGAATAAATTACCAACATCCGCTTCAAATCTTTTTGCAAAAAATGTATTTAATTTTGTATTAAATTTGTATGATAAAAAAAATAATAAAATTAATATAAATTTAGAAGATGAAATAATTGAAAAATCATTAGTGAAATAATTATGGAAATAGATCCTTTTATATTCAGATTAAGTATATTTATACTATCAATATTTGTTGGATATTATGTAGTATGGAGTGTAACTCCATCTTTACACACCCCTCTAATGTCAGTAACTAATGCGATTTCTTCAGTAATTATAGTGGGGGCAATAATCGCTGGTTTAGCTGGCAACGCTAATGAAGTTTTTAATACTTCAAGTATTTTTGGATTTTTAGCAATTTCGCTGGCGGCAATTAATATTTTTGGAGGATTTTTAGTCACTCAAAGAATGCTCGCTATGTATAAAAAAAAAAAGAAAGATAAATAATGATATCTGCAAACTTATCTGCAATTTTTTATCTAATTTCAGGCGTCTTATTTATTCTTGCGTTAAGAGGATTGTCATCTCCGGAGACATCAAGACAAGGAAATTTGTTTGGTATTCTTGGAATGATTATCGCAATCACGGTAACATTTTTATCAGTAGGAAATTTTTCAAGTGGTCTTATATATGTTTTAATTTTCCTTTTGATAGGGGGTCTTATAGGTGCATTTATTGCTTATAGAATACCAATGACAGCAATGCCCGAACTTGTTGCTGGTTTTCATAGTTTGGTTGGTTTGGCAGCTGTTTTTGTTGCAATCTCAGCTTTTTTAAATCCTGATGCTTTTAATCTCGGCTCACCAGGAAATATTAAACTTGGAAGTTTAATTGAAATGTCAATTGGAGCAGCAGTTGGTGCAATTACCTTTTCGGGATCAATTATAGCATTTTTAAAACTTCAAGGGATAATGACAGGATCGCCAATAACATTTAAAGGCCAACATCCTTTAAATGCGCTAATCCTAATTTCTATAATAGTTTTAATATATCTGCTTTGTTCAACTCAGTCTTCAAATATGTTTTGGACACTCTTATTTGTATCTTTTTTAATAGGTTTTCTTTTGATAATTCCAATAGGTGGAGCAGATATGCCTGTAGTGATTTCTATGTTAAATTCCTATTCTGGTTGGGCAGCAGCAGGAATTGGCTTTACTTTAGAAAACACTGCATTGATAATTACAGGAGCTTTAGTCGGTTCTTCTGGAGCAATCTTATCTTACATAATGTGTAAAGGAATGAATCGTTCATTTTTTAACGTAATCTTGGGAGGGTTTGGAGCAACTGAACAATCTTCTAATTCGCAGAATAAAGAACAAAGGCCAGTCAAAAGTGGGAACGCTGATGATGCAGCCTTTTTGATGAAAAATGCTTCATCAGTAATTATTGTTCCTGGCTATGGTATGGCTGTGGCTCAAGCACAGCATGCTTTAAGGGAAATGGTAGATACTCTTAAAAAGAATGATATTAAAGTCTCGTATGCTATTCACCCTGTGGCTGGTCGAATGCCTGGTCATATGAATGTATTACTAGCTGAAGCAAATGTCCCCTATGATGAGGTTTTTGAATTAGAGGAAATAAATAATGATTTTGCTAATGCAGATGTTGCGTTTGTTATAGGTGCAAACGATGTAACCAATCCAGTTGCAAAAACTGATCCCCAAAGTCCAATCTATGGGATGCCTGTACTGGATGTTGAGAAATGTAAGTCTGTTTTATTTGTTAAAAGAAGTTTATCTCCTGGATACGCTGGAATTGATAATGATCTTTTTTATAAAGAAAATACACTGATGTTATTTGCTGATGCAAAAAAAATGACAGAAGATATTACAAAAAATCTTTAGGTAAAATATGAAAACAAAAATTTTTTGTGATATTGCAGAATACAATCTTATTAAGAAATTTAACAAAAAAAAAATTGTTAAAGGATTTACAACAAATCCCTCGTTAATGCGTAAAGCCGGGGCAAAAAATTACGAAAAATATTCAAAAAAAATTTTAAAATTTTGTAAAAAAAAACCTATTTCAATAGAAGTATTTGGGGATGATTATTTTTCCATGAAAGAACAGGCTTTAAAAATAAATAGATGGGGTAAAAATGTATATGTTAAAATTCCAGTGGTAAATTCAAAAGGTTTATTTATGGGTAGAATAATTAAAGATTTAAATAAGTTAAATATTAAACTAAATATTACTGCTGTGTATAATGCAAATCAAACAAGAAAAATTTTAGATTCAATTAATAAAAAATCAAAAGTAATTATATCAATATTTGCAGGAAGAGCAGGTGATGTTGGAAAGGATCCAATTCCGGAATTTGAAAAAAGTATTTCAATGGCCAAAAAATTCAAAAATGTAGATATATTGTGGGCAAGTGTTAGAGAACCTTATAATTATCTACAAGCTTGTCAATTAGGCTGCCAGATAATAACAATACCACCGTCGATTATTGAAAAAATAGAAAATTTTGGAAAATCATTTAACCGATTAACTATAGAGACAGTAAAAAATTTTTTAATAGATAGCAAAAAATCTAAATTTAAAATTTAATTATTACTTCATAATATGAACATTATATATCAAATTAAAATCAGCTAACTTTACTCTTAATGGATAAAAACTTTCTTCTATCGACCCTTTATAATTGTATCTGATTATAGAAATTAAATTGAATATTGAATTTACATGCTCAGTAGCATTAAGATACTCAAATTCACTGAAAGATAAATTGTAAGATTTCCTTACCTTAAATAAGCCTACAAATAATCTGCCCAATCTCCAGGCAAGGCCAGGGTCTGTTGGAAGAGATATAGACAACACTCCTCCTTTTTTTAATACTCTCATCATTTCTTTTAAAAAAAGCTCAGGTGAAAGAATATGCTCTAGACAATGTGAAATTATTATCCTATCAAAAAAATCATTATTATAAGGTATTACATTACCATCATATTTAACTAACTTCACTTTTTTATTATTTTTATGATAATCAAGGGCGTATTCTGATGTTTCAACAATATGGTATTCATCGTAAGTATGTTTGATAAAATGATAATGGGGAGTGCTCCCTGCACCTATTTCAAGAATTTTACTAAAATGAGATTTATTTTTTTTAAAATTTTCTAACTGACGGTGGCCATTTTTTATAAAAAAACCTTGCAAACCTGTATATAGATGAGAATCATGTTTATTGTCTAGTCTTCTAAATATTTCTTTTTTATACATAATAGTTTAAATGCAAGATAAAACTAATTTAAAATTTTTCAATTTAAATGATTACAAACAATAAGATTATATTAATTTTAAGTTCATTAATTGGATTTAGTTTAACAATAATCTTCCTAGGTTTTGAAAATTTAGGTTTTACCAATACAAGCTGGATATCTCAATATGATACATTAAGTGATTTTTTAGCACTAAAATTTTTTATACAGGATCCTTGGAATTTTCCTATTGGGCTTAATTCTAAATATGGTGAATTAACAAATTCTATTGTTTTTTCTGGAGCGGTTCCTTTTTTATCTTTTATATCAAAATTAATAGGAGACTTTTTACCAACTAATTTCCATTATTTCTCTATTTGGATATTTTTGTGTTTTACTTTGCATATTTTTTTTTCTTACAAAATTTTCTTTTTTCTTACTAAAAATATAAGATTCTCATCCATATCAACATTATTTTTTTTATTTACACCTATTCTTTTTCAAACTTTAGAAATGCATTTATCATTAGGTGCTCACTGGATCATTATTGCTTTTATATATTTAGAAATTAATTTTTATATAAAAAATAGAGTCTTTTTAAAAACAATCTTAATTGTTCTTTCTTCACTAATTCATTTTTATTTTACAATTATGCTTTTAATTATGAATTTTATATTTAGCACAAGTCACTATTTAAAACTAAGAAGTAAAAAAAATTTGATCAAAGAAAACCTAATTCCACTTTTATTTTTAATTTTGATCATGTATTTAGTTGGATATTTTTCAATACCAGCATCAGACTCACTTGGTTTTGGATATGGTTATTATAAAGCAAATTTATTAACTTTTTTTGACCCATCATCAGGGGGTAATTATCAAAATTGGTCTTTATTTTTACCTGATATTAATAATGCTAAAGGAGAGTTCGAAGGCTATGGATACTTAGGATTAGGTATAATTATTCTATTTTTCATATTATTTTTATATATTTTCAGAAATTTTAAAAATACTATTCAAAATAATTATAAATACATTGTTCTTTCAATTATTTTTTTTTTAATAGCCTTATCCTCGTCGTTAAATTTTGCAGGAATAAGTATTTTTGAAATCGATTTGCCCATTTTTTTATATGCACCTTTGAGTGTTGTTAGATCCTCTGGAAGATTTATTTGGCCTATTTATTATTTATTAATAATATTTTCAATTTATGCCTTTTATAAATTTAAGATCAAATATAGATATTTATTAATTATTTTAATTATTCAACTAATAGATTTGAGTCCAGGTATAAAAAGTATTCAAAATCTACATTCAAAAAAAATAGATTATGAGCTTAAAAATTCTTTTTGGAAAAAGATTGATAATAATTTTGATAAGATAAAAACAACAAAAATTGCAAACACATCGAGTATCTTTATGAAAATCTCTCCTTTTATGATAGAAAGGAATTTTTCAGAAACGAATATATCAAGGCTAGGAAGATACAACAGGCAAGAGGCGTCAAATCTTAGAACTAAACTTTATTCAAATTTTATTGAAAAAAAAATAGATTATAAAACAATTTATGTAATTGATAATTTAGATCACTTAAGACATCTTAAATTTTTATACAACGATTCAGTTCATGGTTTTTTCTATAGAGATGATTTATGGGTTTTCTTGCCCAATTACAAAAAAGCAATAAATAGTAATGATAAAGATAATTTAGATAAAATAAAATATTTAGAAATTGAACTTAATAAAAAATACGAAATTCAATTTAATCTTAATCCAGGTATTTTAGGATTTGGGTGGTCACACCCTAGTTATGGAAGGAGTGTTAATTACAATGGTGTATGGAGTGAGGGGTATATTTCTTCTATCTTTTTTAATAAAAATTCTTCAACAAAAATAAATTCAATTATGCTGAGTTTTGAGAATTTTTTAACTATTAAAGATATACCGTTGACATTTGATGTATTCATAAATGATGAATATTTTGAAACATTTCATTTAATGGAGAAAAAGGATTTAAATATTAATCTAAACACTAATAAATTTAAATTTTTAAATGGCGTAAATAAGATAGATTTTAAAATTAAAAATCCAGTGACCCCATTGTCTAAACTTGAGAGTGTTGATGGCAGATTGTTGGGTTTTTTAATGAAAATGATTGAATTTAAATAATTTAAAATATTTTACTTTTGAAAAAAAAAATATACCATAGCATGAGATAATTGATGATTAGTAATAAAAAACATAACACAATAATAAATAAGACTTTATTGAATTTAGGAAAAGGTTTTTTAAACAAATCCTTACCCTCATACTTAATATTATTTGTAAATAATATTTGTCAATTGCGATGTGACATGTGTTTTTATTGGGACTCTATGCAAAAAAAAACTACTCAATTAGATTTAAACGAAATTGAAAAATTATCAAAATCTTTACCAAACTTATTACAATTAACTCTAACTGGTGGAGAACCATCTTTACGAAAAGATTTAGCTGAAATACCTAAAATTTTTGCAAAAAATAGCAATTTATCAAAATGTACAGTTGTTACAAACGGAATGCTTTCTGAAAGAATTAGAGATCAAGTTTACACTTTTGTTACAGAAAACCCAAGTGTAGATTTTAGAATATCTATATCAATGGATGGAATTGGAGAACTTCACGATAAAATAAGAGGTGTAAAAGGTTCATTTAAAAATGCAGAGAAAACTCTACGTTTATTATTTAAAATCAGAGATGAAGTCCCAAATCTTTGGATTGATATAAATACCACTATTTCAAAATATAATTGTGAAGAGT
>QCMO01000018.1 GCA_003213695.1 Pelagibacteraceae bacterium AG-422-C23
GCTCTTATTGCTCTATGAGTATCTGATGGGTTTATAAAATTTTTTGATAAAGGATCGAGAGCTACTAATTTTGAAAAAAAATTTTTTGATCCCAATTTTTTGTGTAACAATCTTATTTTGTATCTAAATTTAATTGGAATATTTGGAATTTTTACTAATCCATTGGTTAAAGCCTTAAAATAAAGACCTGTGCCACCAACAAGAATAGGGGTTTTTTTTCCTTTTTTACAATCATAGATTTTTTTATTAGCCAGTTTTAACCAATCTCCAGTAGAAAAATTTTTTTTTGAGCTTTGAAATCCATATAAATGATGTTTGATTTTTTGTTGATCCTTTTTTAAAGGTCTTGCTGACAATATTTTTAGTTCTTTATAAACTTGCATACTATCAGCATTTATTATTTCCCCATTTATTTTTTTTGCTAATTTTATTGCGAATTTTGATTTTCCAGATGCTGTAGGTCCATAAATTAAAATAATTTTGGATTTTAGATCCATAAATTAGTCTAATTTGACACCAATGTATCTTCTTTGGTTTTGGCTATTGTAAATTACTAGCAGTATAGTTTTTTGATTACTTTTTAAAACTTGCTTCACAACTTGATCTAAATCTTTTGCATTTCTAATCTTTTTCTTTTGTGCTTCTAGAATAATACTATTAATTTCTACTGAATTTATTAATGGACTGTTTTCGTCAATTTTTGTAACAATCAATCCATTAGTTTGGTTTGGTAGATTTCTTGATTTAATGTCATCATTATTTATTTCTCTGACTGATATTTTTAAATTTTTTATCTCGATTTCCTCTATAGGTTTATTTTTTTCTGCAACTTTAAAGTCTTCAGAGGTTTCTAATCTTCCTAAAGTAATTGTTTTTATAATCTCTTTTTTATTTCTCCAAAGTTTTACTTTTACTTTCTTGCCTACCTCAGTTCTTGCAACTATTATTGGAAGCTCTTTCATTTCTTGAATCTTTTCTCCATTAAATTCCAAAATTATATCACCAGCTTTTACTCCAGCTTTATCTGATGGACTATTTGGTGCAACACTTGCAACTAGTGCACCTCTGGCTTCATCTAATTTCTCAATTTCAGCTATCTCTTTTGTTACGTCTTGAATTCTTACACCTAACCAACCTCTTTTTGTTTCGCCAAATTCAATTAATTGATCAATAACTATTTTTGCACTATTAGATGGTATTGAAAAACCTATTCCAATTGATCCGTTTCTGCCTAAGATAGCGGTATTAATCCCTATCACGTCACCATTCATATCGAACAAAGGGCCACCTGAATTTCCAGAGTTAATTGAAGCATCTGTTTGTATGTAATCTTCGTATCTTGATAATCCTATTGATCTATTTCTTGCTGAAATAATTCCTGAAGTTACTGTTCCTCCTAATCCGAATGGATTTCCAATTGCAATCACCCAGTCACCAATTCTTGCCTTGTCCGAGTTACCAAATTGAACTGGTTTGAATTTTTCTTTAGTTTCTAGCTTAAGAACTGCAATATCTGATAATGGGTCTGCTCCAATTACCTTAGCTTTAAACTCTTTATCTCCATTTACTCTAACGATTATATCTTCAGCATCACTTATTACATGGTTGTTTGTTACAACTATTCCTTCTTCATCTATAATAAAACCAGACCCTAATGCGGATGACTGTCGCTCTTGAGGAGCGCCAAACTCTTTAAACATATCTTCAAAGGGAGATCCTGGAGGAAATTGAAAAGGGAAAGGGTTTGATTGAGTTGTAATAGTTGTTGTGGTTGAAATGTTTACAACTGATGGCATAAGTCTTTCTGCAAGATCAGCAAATGAAGCAGGGACACTTTGAGATAGTGATTGTGCCTGTAAGGCAAACAATATTATAAATGTTGTAAAATATAATTTAAATTTACTCATTTTACCCTTTTATATAATAGACAATTAAAAACCCTATTGCTGCAAAAATTAATCCACCTGTTCTTAACTGGTTATCTCTTATCAATTCTAATTTTTTTAGCATATTTTTCATTTTTGCTGGAAATATGGCATACAAAATGCCTTCAATAAATAAGAACAGACCAATAGCAATGATCAATTCTTCCATAAAAATTTATTCTGATTTAGGTTTTATATTTCCAAAAAACTTGAAAAACTCACTATCTGGAGACAAAATTAGAGAAGTTTCTCCTCCAATTAATGCTTTTTCATAAGCTTGCATAGCTCTATAAAATGCAAAGAATTCTGGATCTTGTCCGAACGCTGAAGCAAAGATATTATTTCTTTTACCATCTCCCTCACCTTTCATAATTTCCGATTTTTTTTGAGCCTCAGCTAAAATTACAGTTACTTCTTTGTCAGCAGTTGATGTAATTGTAACTGCCATTTCAGCCCCTCTTGCTCTGAATTCTTTTGCTTCTCTCTCTCTTTCAGTTTGCATTCTTCTAAAAATTGCATCACTATTTGCTTGTGGAAGATCTGCTCTCTTAATTCTAACATCAACTATTTTTATACCAAAATTTTCAGCCTCATTATTTACACCTTCTTGAATTAATGCCATCTGTTTTGTTCTATCTTCTGAAAGAAGTGTTTGAAGTTCTTGTTGTCCAAGAACGTTTCTGATTCTTGAGTTAATAATTGTAGCCAGTCTTGATCTTGCTACTCTCTCATTCCCAACCGAAATATAAAACTTAAGAGGATCAACTATTTGAAATCTCGCAAAAGCATCAACTATTAATCTTTTTTGATCAGATGCAATTACTTCCTCTGGAGGTGTGTCCAAATTAAGTATTCTTTTATCTAAAAATACAACGTTTTGAATAAAAGGTAGTTTAAAGTTTAATCCAGGTTTTAAAATTATCCTTTTTGGATCACCAAATTGTAGAACAATTGCTTGATTTACTTCTTTAACTATAAAAATAGAGAAGAATGCTATTGCAGCTAAAGCAACAATAATTCCAGCAGTAATTTTTCCAGCATTCATATTAATTTGTTACCTTCTTTTTTTGTAATTCAGGTAACGGTAAATATGGCACTACACCTGAACCTGCATTTTTTTCAATTATAACTTTATCAATATCAGCTAAAACTTTTTCCATTGTTTCTAAATACATTCTTTCTTGTGTTACAGATTTTGCATTTTTATATTCATTATAGATTGCTAAGAACCTACTGGCTTCACCCTCTGCTTTCGCTACAACCTCTTTCTTGTATGCTTCAGCAGCTTGTAAAATTTTTTCTGCTTCCCCTCGCGCTCTTGGGATAACGTCATTTGCGTAAGCTTCAGCTTCATTTTTTGATCTTTCCATATCAGCTCTTGCAGCCTGTACGTCTCTAAACGCATCAATTACTTGATCAGGTGGATCAGCTTTTTGTGTTTGCACTTGTGTAATCTGAATACCGCTAGTGTATTCATCTAAAATCTTTTGAATAATTTTCTGTGTATCTGTTTCTATAACTGATCTTCCTTCAGTTAAAATAGGTTGAATATCTGATCTGGCAATTACTTCTCTCATAGCTGTCTCTGCTGCTGCTTTAACTGTTCCCTCTGGATCTTGTATCTTAAATAAAAAATTTCCTGCATCTTTTATTACCCAAAAAACTGAAAAATCTATATTTACTATATTTTCATCTCCAGTTAACATTAAGCTTTCTTGAGGAACATCTGCAACTCCACCCGATGAAGTAAACCCACTGTCTCGCTCAGATCTAAAGCCAATATCTATCCTATTAACCTTAGTAACTTTTGGTGTTAAAACTGACTCAACTGGAAAAGGAATATGATAGTTTAACCCTGGTTGAGTAGTTTTAATAAATTTTCCAAATCTTAACACAACACCTTGTTCGTCAGGTAACACCCTATATAAACCACTAGCAAGCCATACAAAACCAAGAACGAATAATAATAGAAAAGCTTGTTTTCCACCTGATGAGCTACCGCCAGGTAAAAATTTTTTTATTTTTTCTTGAATTTCTTTAATAATTTTATCTATGTCTGGTGGCGTCGGACCTCTACCAGATCCATTACCGCTTCCTCCACCTGGGGGTGTTCCCCAAGGGCTTCCACCTCTTTGTTGAAAATCATCAGACATACACTATCTATATAGTGTCTTATTTCCTAAAAACAAGTTAAGATCAGATTATGACCGATAAAAAGCCTGAACTTAGTGCCGCAATGAAAAGTAAGCTAGAACCTAAAGTTTTTAAAAAAAATCCAATAATTGGAACAAAATTTACTATAGCAATCTCAAGCGCAAAAGGAGGTGTTGGTAAATCAACTTTTGCAACAAACCTTGCGTTAGCTTTAAAAAGAATTGGGTGTAAAGTGGGTTTATTAGATGCCGATATCTATGGCCCCTCAATTCCAAAAATGTTTGATATAAATGAAAAGCCAAAAAGTGATGGTCAAAAATTAGAACCAATTGTTAAATATAATATTCAATGTATGTCAATTGGGTTTTTAGCAGATCAACAAACTCCTATGATTTGGCGTGGTCCAATGGTGACAAGTGCTATTAAAACTTTTACTCAAAAAGTAAGTTGGAAAGACCTAGATTTCATTATTGTAGATATGCCCCCAGGAACTGGAGACACTCAATTAACTTTCTCTCAAGAAATAAAAATGGATGGTGCAATCATTGTTTCTACACCTCAAGAAGTGGCTTTGCTTGATGTTAAAAGAGGAATTAAAATGTTTGATAAATTAGGAGTAAAGATTTTAGGTTTAGTTGACAATATGAGTTTTTTTACAGGAGATGATGGAAAAAAATATAAAATTTTTGGTGAAGGTGGTGTAAAAAAAACTGCTGAGGAATTTCAAAAAGAATTTTTGGGAGAAATACCAATTTACCCTGAGGTTGGAAAAAATGCAGATGAGGGAAAACCTATAGTTGAAGCTAATCCTGAGCATGAAATTTCAAAAATATATTTGGATTTTGCAAATAAAATTAAATCAACTTATCTTTAAGATCAAAAGCGATCATTAGTTCATTCCATTCTCTTTTAGAAAGACCTGAATTATCCAAATTAACATTCTCACCCTTTATAAGTTTTTGAATTATTAATTTTCCTTTTGCTGAAACTTCAGTGCCTCCAACTCTATAATCCATAAACGCATCATAGGTTATTGGAACCCATTTTTTTAATGTTTCAAGCATTATATCTGCATAAACTCTAATTTCATATTGTGCATGATGATCTGCTCTTAATCTTAGAAAATTCATTAAGTTAAGGAGATCTGTTTTCCAATACCATTGAGTGTATGTATTTAGAGTTAAATTCATCCTAGCAAGTTCTCTAGCTAATCCTTTTTTATTTTCATCAATTGTTGAGCCATCATATCTTTCATTGAGCATAGTTTCATAATTTGCATAAGTTCTTTCAGCATCATTTTTTAAAAGATCAAGAACTTCCTTTGCTTGTTCGCCTTCCAATACATCTCCTCTGCCTTGTCTATTGCTTGTAGATTGAGCTGCTAAATTTTCAGAAGTTGGTAGATAAAATTCTTTATCTAGTATTGAGTATCTTGCAGAGTATTCATTTACATTCGCTGTTCTATGTCTGATCCATTGCCTTGCAATAAATATAGGGAGCTTGATATGGTATTTAATTTCACACATTTCAAATGGCGTACTATGCCAATGACGCATTAAATATTTTATCAGACCAGAGTCTGTAGAGACTTGTTTAGTTCCCTTTCCATAAGAAACTCTTGCTGATTGGACTATTGAGGTATCATCACCCATATAATCTACTACCCTTACAAAACCATGGTCTAGAGCTGGTAATGCTTCGTATAAAATTTTTTCTAACTCTGGGGCAGTCACTCTTTTAGTATTGTTACTTTGAGACTGTTGATTTTTTATTTGATCTATTTGCTCTTTGGTTAATTTCATGATTTACACTCTATATATAATGTTTCGGATCTTCTTAACTCTAAATCAAGTAATAAATTAGAATTTTCCCCATCTTGATATTTTTTTTGTTTAACATCTTTAAAGCCAACTTCAGTCATTTTTTCACTTAATATTTCGTAATCCCAGACAGATTTATGTTCATAATTTTGAGTTAAATTATAAAAAGCTTGTGCTTTGAGAGTAAATTTATCAAAGAATTCATCATTCAAATTACCATTATAAAAATTAATATATTTTTTTAAATCAGGAACAGTGCATCTAAATATAGAACCTGGTTTTAAAATACGTTTAATTTCTTTTAATAAATTAATTGCCTCATCATAATATAGATGTTCCAAAGTATGCTCTGAAAATGCTCCTTCAAATTTTTGATTCTCATAAGGAAGTGGTTTTCTTAGGTCATGATTAATATGCTTTGATTTAAAAATTTCTTTAAGTCTCATTGGATAAAAATCTAAATTCTCAAAACTTTCTTTAATGTTATCACCACAACCTAATTGGATATATTTCTTTTGGGTTTTTCTAACTTTTGGAGATATGATATCTCCAATAAAGCTGACCAAATTCATTTTGATAACTTTTTTTGGTCTAAATCTGTAACCCTTAAATAAAATATCGTGTGCTTCCATTAATATTGAAATTTTTAATTAAAACTTATTGATTCTCTCATTTAAAATTTTATATTATATGTGTTGGCTTGCCAACTACGACGATAAACGAATTTCGTAATAACCATTGCGGACGTGGGGGCAGTACCCACCACCTCCACCATTTACAACTTATGGGGGTGAACTAGATTCGACGGGTGACTAAAGGCTATTCTTTCGTTCGGAATTGTTCCTCCGTAAAGGGCTAATTTATAATTGCTAACGAAAGTTACGCACTTGCTGCTTAATTAACTTTGTTAATTAGGTAAACGGGGTTCGGGGCACCTGGCAACAGAACGCCCCTTTATTTTATTTCAAAATTCTTTTATATTTTTTCTTTTTAATTCTAGTTTTGCCAACAATTTTTTGTTTTAACTCTGCTTGTGCTGCAGCCAATCTTGCAATAGGAACTCTATAAGGGGAGCAGGATACATAATTTAAACCAACCGATGAGCAAAAATGAATACTTTTTGGATCTCCTCCATGCTCTCCACATATTCCTAACTTAATTTTCCTATTTTGTTTTTTTCCTTTTTCAACTGCTATTTTTATCAAATCCTTAACTCCGTCATCTATAGATATAAAAGGATCTATAGTAAAAATTTTATTATCAATATAATCATTCAAAAATTTACCACTGTCGTCTCTGCTAATCCCAAATGTAGTTTGAGTTAAATCATTTGTTCCAAAACTAAAAAACTCAGCATGTCTTGCAATTTCTCTTGCTTTAATAGCTGCTCTAGGTAACTCAATCATTGTGCCAACTAAAAACTCTATTTTGGTTTTATTTTCATTTTGAACTTTTTTTGCTGTATTAATTACTAATTCTTTCATTATTTTTATTTCTGCTTCAGTTGAAACTAATGGAATCATTATTTCAGGAAAAGCAGATTTTTGTTTGCTTTTTTTGAGATCTGCCAGAGCTTCAAAGATAGCTCTGCATTGCATTTCATAAATTTCAGGAAAAGAAATACCCAGTCTACAACCCCTGTGACCCAACATTGGATTTTGTTCATGAAGTTCATCTATTCTTGACATTACCTCTTTTTTATCTGTTCCAACAACGTTTGCTACCTCAGAAATTTCTTTATCAGACTTAGGTAAAAATTCATGTAATGGTGGATCTAACAATCTGACAGTGACGGGAAGTCCATGCATAATTTTAAAAATTTCTACAAAATCTTTTTTTTGATGAGGTAAAAGTTTTTTTAATGCTTTCGCTCTATCCTCTTGTGTCTTAGATAAAATCATCTCTCTAACAGATAATATTCTTTCTTCATCAAAAAACATATGTTCAGTCCTACAAAGACCAATTCCTTCAGCACCAAAGTCTCTTGCAGTTTTAGTATCTAAAGGTGTTTCAGAATTTGTTCTAACTTTTAGTTTTCTAATTTTATCTGCCCAACTCATTAGTTTGGAAAAATCGCCTGAAATTTGTGGTTTTACGGTTGGAACATTTCCTAGGATGATTCTTCCTGTTGAACCATCTATAGTGATTATATCACCCTCTTTGACTTCTTGAGATGATGTTTTAAAAATTTTTTGTTCATAATTTATATCAATTTCACTTGAACCTGAAACACAAGGTCTGCCCATTCCTCGAGCAACAACAGCAGCATGGCTAGTCATTCCACCTCTAGCTGTCAAAATTCCTTTTGCAGCATGCATTCCCTGAATATCTTCTGGTGATGTCTCTACTCTTACTAAAATAGTATCTTGCATCATGTCATTTAATCTTTCAGCATCTTCAGAAGTAAAAACTACTTTTCCACTAGCAGCTCCTGGCGATGCAGGTAGACCATTAGCAATTACTTCAATTAAACTTTTTTCATCTAAAGTTGGATGTAAAAGTGTATCTAAAGAATTTGGGTCAATTCTTAATACAGCCTCATTTTTTGAAATTAATTTTTCTTTAACCATATCTACCGCAATTTTAACAGCTGATTTTGAGGTTCGCTTCCCTGAGCGCGTTTGTAAAATCCAAAGTTTATTATTTTCTACAGTAAATTCAACATCCTGCATATCTTTATAGTGTTTTTCTAATTTTCTTAAAATTTTGAGTAATTCTGAATAAACTTTTGGCATAGATTCTTCCATAGATTGTTCTTTAACCTTGGCTTCTTTTTTTGCTTTTATAGTTATGTATTGTGGTGTTCTAGTTCCAGCTACAACATCTTCACCTTGAGCATTAATTAAATATTCTCCATAAATATTATTTGAACCATCCGAGGGGTTTCTTGTAAAAACTACACCAGTAGCACAATCATTTCCCATATTTCCAAATACCATAGACTGAACATTCACTGCAGTTCCCCATTCAGAGGGGATTTGATTTAATTTTCTATAAACTTTTGCTCTGTTACTTTCCCAAGACAGAAATACAGCACTTATAGCACCAAATAATTGTTGATTAACATCTTGAGGAAATTCTTTTTTTGTTTTCTCTCTCACTACATTTTTAAAATCTCTAATTAAACCATCCCAGTCATCTTCATCTAAATCAGTATCTAGCAAGACTCCTTTTGTTAACTTATAATTCTCTATTAATTCCTCAAAATGATAGCTTTCTACTCCTAAAACAACGTTTCCATACATTTGTATAAATCTTCTATAGCTATCTTTGGCAAATCTGCCATTTAAAGTTTTTTTTGCCAACGCTCTAACAGTTTTATCATTTAGTCCTAGATTAAGAATTGTGTCCATCATGCCAGGCATTGAAACTCTAGCTCCAGATCTTACAGAAAGTAAAAGGGGATTTTTTAAATCCCCAAATTTTTTTGATACATCCTTTTCAATTATTTTTAATTCTTTTTTGATTTGACTAATTAATTTTAAATTCAATTTTTTTTTGTCTTTATAAAAAATTTCACAAACCTTTGTAGAAATCGTAAAACCTGGTGGCACTGGAAGTCCAATTCTTCCCATTTCTGCAAGATTGGCACCTTTTCCGCCTAGGAAGTTTTTAGGGTTACTAATTTTTTTTGTATCTTTTGACTTAAAATTTAAAATTAATTTATTCATTATTTGTTTTTAATAATTGAAAATTTATAAAATTTTGAAAGCTTTTACATAACATATTAATAAGTTCCAATCTGTTTTTTCTTAAAGTTTCGTTTTCTTCATTAACCTTAACATTATCAAAAAACTCAAAAATCTCTTTTTTGGCACTTGCTAATATTGATAATGATTGTTCATAATTTTCGTCATTATTAATATTTGAATAATATTTTTTAATATCATTGATCTTTTTATATAAATTCTTCTCAAAATCAGTTTTAAAAATACCAGGATCAGTTGTATTAGCTATTTCGATTTCTTTATTTTTTAATTCACTATCTAATATATTTGATGCTCTTTTATAGCTTGAAGTAATATCAAGTCCTAATTGTTTATAAATTATCTTGTTAAGACAATTAGCTTTTTCAAAGGATGAAAATAATTTGTTGAGTGAAAAAGATGAAATCGTAGCATCGACTATATCAAAACGAATTTCTTTTTCTTTCATATAATATCTAAACCTATCCTTTAAAAAATTATCTAATTCCTTTGATATATCATGGTTAGTAAAATTAAATCCTTGATCTTGGTATAAACTTGAAGAATAACTCAATAGATCATTTACTTTTAAATTCTTTTTATTTTCTATTATCGTTCTAATAATTCCAAGAGCAATTCTTCTCAGTGCAAATGGATCTTTTGAACTAGTAGGTTTCTCATTAATTCCAAAAAAACCAACCAAAGTGTCAATTTTATCTGAAACAGACAATGCAACACTAAAAGGCTTTTTAGGCGCTTTGGAGTCTAAACCAATTGGCAAATATTGTTCGGTTAATGCTAGTGAAATATCTTTATCAAACCCTTGGTGTTTTGAAAAATATCCACCCATTATACCTTGTAGCTCAGGAAATTCTCTAACTAAATCAGAGGTTAAATCCGTTTTACAAATTGATGCTGATAACTCTACCTTGTCTTTACTGATTAATAATTCATCTGAAATCATTCCACCTAATTTTCTCATTCGTTGAACTTTATCGAAATATGTTCCTAAGCCTTTGAAAAAACTAATTGACTTTAATTCAGAAACTTTCTTTACCAAATTTTGATTTTTATCTTTATTCCAAAAAAATTCTGCATCACTTAATCTAGCCTCAACAACTCTTTCATTTCCAATCTTTATTAATCCTTTTTGATCTTTTTTGTTTGCAACAATTAAAAATTCATTAGTAATTTCACCTTTTTCATCAAAAGTTGGGAAATATTTTTGATGAGATTGCATCGTTAAGACTAAAATTTCTTTGGGGATGGATAAGAACTTTTTATCAAAACTACAAATTAAAACGTTGGGATTATCGACTAAATTTACCACTTCATCAAATAATCTTGGATTATCATTAATCATTAATTTTCTTTTGTTTAATATCTTAGAAAATTCTTTTTTTATTGTTTCTTGTCTTTTGTCTTGATCAATAAATATTCCTTCTTTTTTAAAATATTTTTCATACGATTTAAAATCTGAAAAATTCTTTTTCTTTTCTTCAAAATCTTTATCAATATAAGTTGAATTTGAAGAAGATAGATGATGAAAATTGAAATCTATTACCTTCTTATCAAATATTGATAAAATTGATTTTAAGGGTCTTCCCCAATTGAGATCATATTCACCCCATTTCATTGATTTTTTCCATTGATAATTTTCAAGTAATTTAGGAACAAACTCAATTAACAAATCACTGGTTTTTATTAATTTAGTTTCTGTTTTATAAAAGTAAAACTCTCCTTTTTCATTTTTGTTCTTAAATAAATCTTTTTTTTCAATTTTATTTGACCTCATGAAACCTTCTAATGCTTGTTCTGGAGCATTAACATTTGGACCTTTAATTTCTTGGGACAGTAGTTTTATTTCTTTATCTAGACCTTCAAAAACTATAATTAATCTATTAGGTGTAGATAATGAAAAACTTTTTTTTGAATTAATTGATTTTTCTAAAAAAAAATTTTGAAATTCTTCTAAAAGTTTTTCACGTAAATTTTTCTGAAGCCCTGCTGGAATTTCTTCACTAAATAGCTCTAAAAAAAATTCTGCCATTTTATACTTGGGTATCTATCCAGATTGTAGCAGCTGATTTTGTAATTTCTCTAATTCTTCCAATATATTCTGCCCTTTGTGCAACACTGATTGCTCCTCTGGCATCCAATACATTAAATACGTGACTTGCTTTTAAACATTGATCATAAGCTGGTAAAGATATTTTTTTTTCAACTAATGATTTTGCTTCATCTTCAAACATATCAAACATTTTAAAAAGATTTTCTGTATTAGCATGTTCAAAATTATAAGCAGAAAATTCTTTTTCCGATTGATGAAAAACCTCACGATATTTTACATCTTCATTATTCCAAATTAAATCATACACATTCTTTTTTCCTTGAGTAAACATACAAATTCTCTCTAAACCATAAGTTATCTCTACTGAAACAGGTTTGCATTCAAAGCCAGCCATTTGTTGAAAATATGTAAATTGAGTTATTTCCATTCCATCACACCACACTTCCCAACCAAGACCAGCAGCTCCTAAAGTTGGACTCTCCCAGTCATCCTCAACAAATCTAATGTCATGATTTTTATGATCAATGCCAATTGCTGATAAGCTATTTAAATATAATTTTTTTATATTTGATGGAGAAGGTTTTATTATTACTTGAAATTGATAATAATGTTGGAGTCTATTTGGATTATCTCCATACCTACCATCTGTTGGCCTCCTTGAAGGTTGAACATAAGCTGCTTTCCATGGTTTTGGTCCAAGGGAACGCAAAGTAGTTGCTGGATGAAACGTTCCAGCTCCAACTTCCATGTCATAAGGTTGTAGAATTATACATCCATGTTTACTCCAAAACTTTTGCAAATTAAGTATTGTATCTTGAAATGTTTGGAACTTTTGTTTTTTTTTAATTTTTTTAGAGCCCATATTTTTGCCAGACAGATTTTTCATCTAATATGTTTGCAATTTGATCTACATGATCATTCGATGATGATAATTTTTTACTTAACCAACCTTTTGATTTTTCAAATTTTTTGATCACCACATCTTCTCCAAATTTTTCTCTTATTACTTGATTGGCATCTCCAATTTCATCTATCAAACCAAGGTCTTTGGCTTTACTACCAGACCAAAACTCTCCGGAGAACAATTCAATTTCATTTTTTTTTAATTTAGTTCCTCTGCTTTTTTCAACAACATTAATAAAATCTTTATGCAAATCTAATTGTATATTTTTCAATCTCTCAATGTCTTCTTTTTTTTCCTCAAGGAATGGATCAAGAGTACTTTTATTTTTACCAGCGGTATGAACTCTTCTTTCAACTCCTATTTTTTTTATTAGTTCAGTAAATCCAAATGAAGAATAAATAACTCCTATCGAACCAATAATAGAGCTTGAGTTTGCATAAATTTCATCACCAGCACATGCAATTAAATATCCTCCTGACGCAGCAACATCTTCAGCAAAAACTAGTACCTTTTTTTTATTTTTTTTAGCTTGTTGTCTGATAAAATTATAAATTAGATGAGATTGAACAGGAGATCCACCGGGTGAATTAATGGTGATAGCTACACAGGGGGCTTTTTTGACTGAAAAAGCTTTTAAAATAATTTCTTCTTGCCCGGAAAAATCAATTCCTTGTTTAAATTTTCCAACATTTCCTATCACACCACTTAATTTGATATGTGGAACAATTTTTTTCTTTTTAAAAAAAGAGAACATTTTTAATCCTTACAGAATTTTTGAATGAATATAAAGACACCTTATAATTGAACATTTGGGTGCGTCAATTGATAAGTAATAAAAGTAAACTTATTATACTAGTTTGATCAGATATATATGGGAACTGTAGTCCAACTAAAAAACCAAATAAACGATTCTTATTTTCAACTAAAAAACTCTGTTGAGGATAAACTATTTCTAGTCGAAGAAAAAATAAGATCTAAATTGTTAAGCAATGTTGAATTAGTCCAGGAAATGGCTAGCTATCATTTAGACACTGGTGGAAAAAGATTGCGAGCTTTACTAACTTTAGGTTCTGCAAAACTATGTGGATATTCAAAAGGAACAAGAGATATAAATTTAGCTGCTTGTGTTGAACTTATCCATTCAGCAACTTTAATGCATGATGATGTAATTGATGAAGGATCTGTAAGAAGGGGAAAAAAAACACTCAACAAAATTTGGAACAATCATTCATCTGTATTATTAGGAGATTATTTATTAAGCAGATGTTTTGAGATGATGGTTGAAGATGGAAATTTAGAAGTTTTGAAATTATTGTCCTCTACATCCTCAAAAATTGCCCAAGGTGAAATATTACAACTTCAGCATCAAGGAGAAGTGGATATGTTAGAGGAGACATATCTAAAAATAATATCTTCAAAAACTGCAGAACTTTTTGCAGCAGCAACAAAAGTGGGAGCAATATTATCTAATGTTAAAAATAAAGAAAAAGAAGCTTTAGAATTCTATGGAAGAAATCTTGGCTTAACATTTCAAATTGCAGACGATACATTAGATTATAATTCAGAATTAAAATTATTTGGAAAAAGAATTGGACAAGATTTTTATGAAGGAAAAATTACTTTACCAATAATCTTATTATTTCAAAAAGCTAATGATGAAGAAAAAGAAAAATTGAAAGAAATTTTTTTAAAAGATAAAAGAATTGAAGATGATTTTAACTATACCTTATCTTTAATAAAGAATTATGAAATAATAAAAGCTTGTTATCAAAAAGCTGAACATTATATAAACCTAGCATCTAATTCCCTATCAGTTTTTAAAGATTGTAATGAAAAAGCTATTCTTGAAAATTTAACATCTTTTAGCTTAGCAAGAAACTTTTAAGGACTCAAAAGAGCTTTTGTCCAAATATTTTTTTTATCTAAAGTATACTTCAATCTTTCATGAATTCGATTATCTCCATCTAACCAAAATTCAATACTTGATGGTTTTAAAATCCATCCTGACCAATGTTTAGGCCTTGGCACCTCATCCTTGTTATTATATTTTTTTTTAAAATTTTCTAAACTTTCTAAAAGTTCATCTCTACTATTTAAAACAGTGCTTTGTTTTGATGCCCAAGCTCCAATTCTACTTTCATATGCTCTAGAATTATAATAGTCATCTGCAGTTTTTTCATCTACTTGACTTAATGTTCCAACAATTCTTATTTGTCTAAGTAAACTTTTCCAATGAAAACACATCGTTGCTACAGGATTTTCTTTAATTTCATTTCCTTTTTGACTATTTAAATTTGTGTAAAACACAAAACCATTCTTATCAAACCCTTTTAAAAGAACCATTCTTACAGAAGGAATTCCCTCTTTGCTTGCTGTTCCTAAAGCTAACGCATTAGGATCATTTATTTCTTTATTTTTTGCCTCTACAAACCATTTTTCGAATAATTCAAATGGATCGTTAAGATCTAAAAAGCATTTATTAAGCCCTAATGAGTTTTTTTGATTCATAATTTTAACAAAATAATCTATACAATATAAATAATGTCATTTAATACTTTTGGAAAGTTTTTTCGTTTCACAACTTGGGGGGAATCTCATGGTCCCGCTATAGGCTGTATAATTGATGGTTGCCCTCCATTAATTCAGCTAAAAGAGCTTGATATTCAGAAAGAACTGGACAAGAGAAAACCAGGTCAATCTAAATTCACAACTCAAAGGAAGGAAAGTGATAAAGTTCAAATTTTATCTGGAGTATTTGAAGGTAGGACTACGGGGACACCAATATCGCTTATAATTTACAATGAAGACATGAGGTCAAAAGATTATAAGGATATTAAAGATAAATTTAGACCAGGTCACGCAGATTTTACCTATTTTAAAAAATATGGCATTAGGGATCATAGAGGAGGCGGAAGGTCTTCAGCACGAGAGACTGCCGCAAGAGTAGCGGCTGGCGCAATCGCTAAAAAAGTTTTAGAAAATAAATTGGGAAAAAAATTTAAAATCTCAGCTGCTGTAACTCAACTTGGTATTCTTGGTTGTGATACAACTAAATGGAATGAAAAAATAATTTACAAGAATCCATTTTTTTGTCCTGATAAATCTATGCTTAAAATATGGGAAAAATATCTTCTTGGTATTAGAAAAGCTGGATCGTCTTGTGGTGCCATTATCGAGGTTAGAGCAAATGGTATTCCTGCTGGTCTAGGTGCTCCTATATATTCTAAATTAGATTCGGATATCGCGTCAGCTATGATGAGTATTAATGCTGTTAAAGGTGTAAACATTGGCTCTGGAATGAATTCAGTCCAATTATCTGGTGAAGAAAATTCTGATGAAATTTCACAAAATAAAAAAAAATTAAAGTTTAATTCAAACAACGCTGGTGGAATACTTGGTGGTATTTCTTCTGGACAAGAAATAATTGTGTCATTTGCTGTAAAACCTACTTCTTCAATTTTAAAAAGTAGAAAAACAATAAATAAATTCGGAAAAAATACATCAATATCAGTTAAAGGAAGACACGATCCATGTGTTGGTATTAGAGCAGTGCCAGTTGGTGAAGCAATGCTTTCATGTGTTTTGCTAGATCATTATTTGATGAATAAAGCACAGTGTGGTTAATTGTTATTTTTGCTTCTGCAAAATAATATTTGAATTTAAAATATCTAAAACTTTTTCCTCAATTGACTTAGCATCTAAATTTGCAATTTTATACATGTTATCTGGAGTGTCATGATCTATAAAGCTATCTGGGAGTGTCATAGATCTAAATTTTAAGTCTGTATCAAGTAAACCTTTTTTTGATATGAAATCGATAACATGAGAACCAAATCCTCCAATAGAGCCCTCCTCTATAGTCATTATAGCTTCGTGAGTAGTAGCTAATTGCCAAATTAAGTTTTCATCAAGAGGTTTTGCAAATCTTGCATCTACTATTGTAATATTGACACCCTTTTTTTTTAAATTTTCAGCAGCAATAACTGTTTGATTTAATCTTGCACCAAAATTTAAAATTGCTAATTTTTTTCCCTCTTGAATAATCCTAGATTTACCTATTTCTATTTTTTCATTAATAGAAGGTAAATCTACACCGAGACCTGTCCCTCTTGGATATCTAAATGCACATGGCTTATCATTAATATCAGTTGAGGTGTTTATCATTTTCACTAGCTCACCTTCGTCACTTGCTGCCATTACAATGAAATTGGGTAAAGTTGATAAATAAGTTACATCAAAGCTTCCTGCATGCGTAGGACCATCTGCACCAACCAATCCTGCTCTATCTATAGCAAATCTTACTGGTAAACTTTGAATTGCCACATCATGAACTACTTGATCATAAGCTCTTTGTAAAAATGTTGAATAAATAGCTGCATAAGGTTTATAATTCTCTGTAGCTAAACCTGCCGCAAATGTTACAGCATGTTGTTCAGCAATCCCAACATCATACGTTCTTTCAGGAAATTCTTTTCGAAAAATATCTAGTCCTGTCCCATCGGGCATTGCAGCAGTAATAGCTACTATTTTACTATCTTTTTTTGCATGTTGAATTAAGGTATTTGCAAACACTTTTGTATATGATGGTAGTTTATTAGAACTTTTAATTTGTTCTCCTGTTTTTACATTAAATTTTGAAACACCATGATAGTTATCCCTGGCTGCTTCAGCAAAAGAATATCCTTTTCCCTTTTTTGTTTTGATGTGTATTAAAATTGGTCCTTCATATTTTGAGTCTCTAGCATTCCTCAAAATTGGCAGTAATGAATTCAAGTCATGCCCATCTATTGGGCCAATATAATAAAATCCTAGAGAACTAAACAAAGTTCCACCAGATACAGCTGACCTTAATAAATCCTCAGCTTTGCCAGCTTTTGCACTAAATCTTTTTGAAAATGCAGAAGTGATTAGTTTGATAGTTTCTCTTAAACTAAAATAAATTTTCCCTGAGAAAATTTTTGCCAGATAAGTACTCATTGCACCTACAGGTCGAGCTATTGACATATCGTTATCATTTAAAATAACGATCATTTTAGTTTTTGAGGCACCAGCATTATTCATAGCTTCATATGCCATTCCTGCACTTATTGCTCCATCACCTATTATTGACACAACGTTGTCTGATTTATTTGATAATTTATTTGCTTCTGCAATACCTAAAGC
>QCMO01000019.1 GCA_003213695.1 Pelagibacteraceae bacterium AG-422-C23
ACTCTATAATTTTAGTTACTACTCCAGCTCCAACAGTTCTACCACCCTCACGAATAGCAAAATTTAATTTTTCTGACATCGCAATTGGTGTAATTAATTTAACTGTAAATTTAGCATCATCACCTGGCATAACCATTTCTGTTCCAGATGGTAATTCTACTTCTCCAGTTACGTCTGTCGTTCTAAAATAAAACTGTGGTCTATACTTAGTAAAGAAAGGTGTATGTCTTCCACCCTCTTCTTTTTTAAGTACATAAGCCTGTGCTTCAAATTTAGTATGTGGTGTAACAGATCCTGGTTTACAAAGAACTTGACCTCTTTCAATATCAGTTCTCTCAACTCCTCTTAAAAGAACACCAACGTTATCACCTGCTTCACCAGAGTCTAAAAGTTTTCTAAACATTTCAACACCAGTACAAACTGATTTTTTTGTATCTCTTATTCCTACTATCTCAATTTCATCTCCAGTTTTAAGAACACCTGACTCTACTCTTCCAGTTGCAACTGTACCTCTTCCTGAAATTGAAAAAACATCTTCGACAGGCATCAAAAAATCTTTATCTTTTGGTCTGTCTGGTTGTGGAATAAATTCATCAACATTCTTCATTAATTCTAAAATTGAATTTTTTCCAATTTCATCATCTCTTCCCTCAACCGCAGCTAATGCTGAACCTTTAGCTATTGGAGTTTTGTCACCAGGGAATTTATAAGAAGTTAATAGTTCTTTAATTTCCTCTTCAACTAGATCGATCATTTCTTTATCATCTACTTGATCTACTTTATTTAAGTAAACACAAATAGCGGGAACACCTACTTGTCTTGCTAAAAGAATATGCTCTCTTGTTTGTGGCATAGGTCCATCAGCAGCGTTAACAACTAATATTGCTCCATCCATCTGAGCAGCACCTGTTATCATGTTTTTCACATAGTCAGCGTGACCTGGACAGTCTACGTGTGCATAGTGTCTTTTTTCTGTTTCATATTCAACATGCGCAGTCGAAATTGTAATTCCTCTTTCTTTTTCTTCTGGAGCTTTATCAATTTGATCATACGCAACTGCTTTTGCACCACCAGTTTCAGATAAAACTTTAGTGATAGCAGCAGTTAATGTTGTTTTACCGTGGTCGACATGACCAATTGTACCAATGTTACAATGCGGTTTATTTCTTACAAATTTTTCTTTTGACATTACTAATATTCCTCACATTTCTTTTTTTTTATAATTTCATAATTTCTTGGAGCGGGTAAAGGGAATCGAACCCTTACATCCAGCTTGGAAGGCTAGCGTTCTACCATTGAACTACACCCGCACAACCCCAAGAGTATCACTCCAGTGTTATCTAAAAATTTATTGATTGGTGGAGGGGGAAAGATTCGAACTTTCGAAGACCGAAGTCAACGGGTTTACAGCCCGCCCCATTTGACCGCTCTGGAACCCCTCCCTTCGGGGAAGTGTCCCCTTGTTCAATAAAGCTTCAAACAACATGCGTTTTATATATTTTATTTACCTAAATGCAACACGTGATTTAATAGGATAATATCAAAAAAAACGTGTAAAATAGAGCTAATTTTATGAATAAATCATCTTTTTTTATAATTGGCCAACATGCGGTAATAGAAGCTCTCAGAAATCCAAAAAGAAAGGTTTTAAGAGTATTTCTAACGGAAGAAAGTAAAAAAAATATTCACAGAAAAAATCCAAATAAAAATTTATTAGATAATGTAAAAGTATATTTTAAAACTAAAAAAGAGTTAGATAAGTATAGTACTAAAGAAAATTTACTCCATCAAGGTTACGTTGCTGAAATTGAACATCTTGACAAGCCAGTCTTGAAAGAATTTATAAAAGAAAAAGATGATATTACTTTAGTTTGTTTAGATGGTGTAACAGATCCTAGAAATATAGGATCTTTAATTAGAAGTGCTGCCTCATTTAATATAGATGGGATCTTGATTAAGGAAAGAAACTTTCCAAGTGATAGTAAACTTATGTATAAGGCTGCAAGCGGAGCAATTGAATATATTAAAATTTTTGAAGTATCAAACATCAATTCAACTCTGAAAAACCTAAAAGATAAAAATTTTTGGGTTTATGGTTTTGATGGAAATGGAAAAAAGAATTTTACTGATATTGAATGGAAAGGTAATAATATTCTTGTATTTGGGTCTGAGGGTTTTGGTATGCATCAACATACTTCCAAATATGCTGATTTTTTAGTTAAAATAGATATAAGTAAGAAAGTAGAAAGCTTAAATATATCTAATAGTGCAGCAATTGTCTTTCATCATTTAAGTTACTTAAAAAAAAAGAGTTGATTAATTGACAAATACTTAATAATTATTGCGCATGCCCTTGTAGCTCAGCTGGTAGAGCAATTGATTTGTAATCAATAGGTCCGCGGTTCGAGTCCGTGCGGGGGCACCATTACTCAACAAATTCAACACTTATTATTATTGCAAAATTAAAGTTTAACTAATTTTTAACATTAAGTGTGGTCAGAGTGTGGACGGATTTGTAGAACAATCAAGTAGTCGTTTTAATTTTTTTTAAACCACATCTCTGAGGTCTTTCCTCTTATAAATTTGGAATATAAAATTGATAATAAAATATACAGCTGCAAAGATCACAAATAATATGATACCTAATATTATATAGAATAATAAATTTTTATTGATTTTTTGATCATCATTATCAATTTGTTTTTGGAGATTTTTATTTTCGTTTTCTAAAATTTTATTTTTAAATATTTGCTTCTCTAGTTTTAATTTTTCATTATCTTTAATTAATTCAACAATTAATCTTTTGCTTGTTGCGTTTTCTTCAAGAGTTTTTTGAGCTAATAATTTAAGCTTTTCGTTTTGAGCTATTAATTCTTCATTTTTAGCATTTAATATTTCATTTGCTTTTCTTAACTCTGCAAGTTCTTTTAAATCCTTATCAAAATCTTGCGTGGTTAAACTTTCATCGATTTTTGATAGCTTAGGTTTTGCTTTAAGTGCAGCAGTTTTAATCTCAGCTTCACCAAAACTTTTCTTTAATGAAATTGTTGCGTTTTGATTAATTAGCCCGTCTTCATTACCGTACATTAAACTTAAGTCAAAATCGACGCCTTTAACCTTTTTTACTAATGAAACTCCAACATTATAACCTGACCAAGTTTCTTGGTTTTCATTTGTTACATTTGAACTAGTTTTTCCTCCCGAAATATTTATTACATCATTTAGATTTTGACTTAGGGTGACCCCAGCATAAGGCCTAATAACAAATTCACCTGGCAAAGTTTCTGTATATGATACTTCGAATCCGCCACCTAATAATTGCTCAATGGAATCGTCAACACTTAAGTCGCCATCTGTAAATTTTGATAAATATTCTGGAAATTTTTGTAAACCAAGAGTTCCATCTACGCTTATATTTAAAAATCTATCTTCACCAGTTCCAATTTTTTTATTAATATTTGCATTCACAGCAGCAAATTCACTTAAAAGATTAGTCGCCATTGCCTCAACCTTAACAGAGTCAAGGTCTTTAACTGATAATTCATTTAATCCTATCATTGGAGTAAATGAGAAGCTAAGTCCATTGTTTTGATAATTATTTTTAACTCCTAATACATAATTATCTCCACCTAAATACTCTCCATTATCAAAATCACCTTTTTGATGTGAGTACCCAATTAATATATTGCTAACAATAGGATAACCTTTCCATTCTATCGGTTTTAACATGCCAACAACGCCTGAAGATTTTCCTTCATAAATACCTTCTCTTTTTTGAAAGCTGTGAAATATTTTAGCAAATCCTTGATTGCAAATTTCTTTAAGATCACTGCTGTTTTCCTCTATTCCTATTGTGCTACATTCATCTGGCAATCTTCCGTCTATATAATTTGCAGTGTTAAACAAACCTCTTAGTTTAGTTAGAGTATTTTCTGCTCGGTACTTTTGATTTTTTCTTTCTACCTGAAAATCCTCACGTTCAGGAGTTACTATTAAATCCCAATCATCATCACCATTGGTATCATCTAATTTCCAGAAATATCTATAATGTCCTTCAAGAACTCCAGAGTCATTGTTGTTTGCACAATCGGTATCACTAGTACAAGATTCTATATCACTTTCAGTTAAGCCACTAATAACATCGGTATAGGTTTTTGCGGTTGATCCGCTATAGGTTGAGCTGCTATCTACATCAAATGTTGTAGTGCTAGACTCATTGCTAAAAACTACTTTACCATAATCAGTATCGCTATTAACAACTACCTTGTAATTTGTAGGAAGCTTATATCCATAAGTCAGCGCATCACTCCCTCCTTGAGAGTTAGTCAATGTTGTAATAGTTCCAAGTACACCATTTTTTTCATTTCTAATATCCAAAGCAGCACCTGTTATTGTTCCAGTATTGTTAATTGTGGTGATAGTTCCTCTATTTAAAATACTATTATCAGTATCATCTGTAATTTCGCCTGAATTATTTATTGTGGTGATTGTCCCTACATTTTTAATTGCACCATCATTGTCACTTCCTTCAATTGTACCCGAGCTAGTATTAGTAATTGTGCCGATAGTTCCGGTTGAGCCAGTGTAAATTACACCATCAGCATTTAAGCCAGAAATAGTTCCAGAGTTTGTTATTGTATTGATTGCACCATTACTTAAAATAGAAATTCCCCTACCATCATTGTTGGCCTCAATAGTTCCTGTATTTTCTATAGTGTCTATTGTTGCGCCTGTAGTATTAATTGCTACTGCATTACTACTCCCCCATGCTTGTATTGTGCCGGCATTTTTGATTGTTGTAATTATGCCGCCATCTTCATTAAAAATGGTGTCATCTTCACCTTTTATCGTTGCGCTGCTAGTTGTATTTTCTATTAAAGTTATTGTGTCCCCTGAGCCCGAGTTCTTAATTGTTTGTCCTTTACCGGCTCTAATCATCCCTGCATTTGTTATTGTTCCAATGGTATTTGAATTTCCAACAGCATATTCTCGTTTTGCATAAATATCGCCGGTTGCAGTATTTTCAATTTTGCTAATTGTTCCACTCCAATTATAAATTGCAGCTCTACTGTTTGAAAAAATATCTCCACTATTAACTATATCTCCCATGGTACCTGAATTAGTAATTGGATAACCAAATCCAAAGTTACTGGATTGCCTAGTCTCTATTCTTCCATTATTAGTAATCGTTGTAACACTGCCCCCTGCTTGATTTGTAATTCCGAGTCTATCAAGGCCAGCTGCAGTGTCGTGACCTATAGCTGCATCGCTATTAATAGTAATAGTAGTATTAGTTCCGCCTGTAGTGATTATTCCTTTTTCATTAGTGCCTGATGCTCCTTTAATTGTAGCGCCATCAATAGTAATGTTAGAACCATCACCCGTTACTACTATTTGTCTACAATCTGAAGTGTAAGTTACAGTCGCGCCATCAACATCATCACAAGCATAAGCATTCCCGCTCCACAACAAACCCAGAATCACTATCCCAAAAACTTTTTTCATTACTAAAAGTTTAACATTGTGGTTATAGTGCGGTCAAACTTAAAGCAGATTTCAATTAACGTTTAAAAATAACGTTTAATTGAGAATTAAGTCTTGATTTGTAATCAATAGGTCCGCGGTTCGAATCCGTGCGGGGGCACCAGAATTATAAAATTTCTTTTATAGAGACAGACCATAATGGATCAAAATGTTTATCCCAATATAACTTGTGAATTTTTCTTGTATAATTTCCTACTTTACCATTGCTAACATTTTTTCCATTTATTTTTGTTATAGGCATTACACCACCTGCAGTAGATGTTGCAAATAGTTCATTGGATAATTTTAACATTTCTATTGTAATTGGTTTTTCATAAATTTTAATTTTTAGTTCCTCAGCAAGTTTTATCACTGTTTGTCTTGTTATGCCTTCTAACACACCGTGATCAGGTGTAACTATTCCGTCATCATTAACTGAAAATATATTAAAGCCTGGTCCTTCTGAGACATTATTATTTTCATCTAACAATATTGCAGTATGATGACCTTTCTCGTAAGCATTGAGCATACCTGTAACTAAATCTATCCAATGGTAATTTTTTATTTTGGGATCTACTGAACTTGGTGGAATTCTTTTTATATCTGTCAAGAATACATCTAATCCATTTTCAAAATCTTCAGGTTTTAGTATCCATCCAAATGGTACAGCGAAAGCCATAAATTTTGGTGTTGCTTTACGAGGATCTCTCTCAAAATTTGGAGATATGCCTCTAGTTTGTATCATTTCAACATATGAATTTTCGAGTCCTGATTCTTTTACACACTGAGCTAAAATCTTTTTTATTTTATTCCTACTGATAGAACAAGGCATCTTTAATTTTATTGTTGAATTAAAAAAACGGTCTATATGATTATCTAATTGAAAAAATCTACCCTTCCAAACATGAACAACATCATAAGTTGCATCTGATCTTAAAAAACCCCAGTCAAGAATAGAGATTTTTGCTTCAGATAATTTTACGATTTTATTATCAATCCAAGCAGAACCTTTTGGAAAAACATCTTTCACTGCTAAGAAGTTTCCCTTCTTAACTGTTC
The DNA here is from genome assembly GCA_003213695.1 of Pelagibacteraceae bacterium AG-422-C23. Taxonomy (GTDB): domain Bacteria; phylum Pseudomonadota; class Alphaproteobacteria; order Pelagibacterales; family Pelagibacteraceae; genus Pelagibacter. Next base: position 6,583 of record QCMO01000019.1, read on the forward strand.
TATCTTAATTTTTTTTTGTAAACTTCTATTTTTATCGTACATTAAATTAAATCTAATTTTTTGATTAGTTTTTACAAAAATATTTTTTGCATTTCTTACCTCTATATTGTCAGCAACAGCACTTATTGGTCGTTTAGATGGATTTAAATTTTTGATAATTATTTTTGATTTGTCGCTAACTATTTTACCTTTCCATCTTCTTGGTCTAAAGGGACTTATTGGAGAAATAGATAATTTTTTTGAATTTAAACTCAATATTGGTCCATGAACAGATAAATTATAAGCTGTACTACCAGCTGGGGTTGAAACTAAAACTCCATCAGATACCAACCTTTTAATAATTTGTTTTGAGTCATAATTGATAGATAAAGATGCCGCCTGTCTACTTTGTCTCAAAATTGAAACTTCATTAATAGCTAAATATTTTTTAGTTTGATTTTTATTATTTCTTACAGTCATTTCTAATGGACTTATTGAAATTGTTTTAGCTTTACTTATATTTTTAATAAAATTTTTAGATGAAAATTTATTCATTAAGAAGCCGTAGTTGCCTGAATTAATCCCATAAAATAACTTTTTAGTATCTCTATTTTTCTTTAATGTTTGCAACATGAATCCATCACCACCAATTACAACAACTATATTTAATTTATTCAATTTAGCTTTTTCAATTATTTTTTTGATCGAATTTTTAATCTTAATTGATCTTTTATTTTTATCGAAAATAATTTGTATTTTATTCATTTCAATGGTGCCCTCGGCCAGACTCGAACTGGCACTCCGCAAGCGGCAAGGATTTTAAGTCCTTTGTGTCTACCAATTTCACCACGAGGGCATTAATGAATTTCATGTGTATTTATTTTAAATTATAATAATATACAAGTTAAAGTTATAAATCTAATGATTTCCAATTTTCATTATTAATAATGTCTACACCTTTGCCAATATAATATTTCCAAGCAGCATCTGAATAATTATTATTTTCATTTTTAATGACACCACCAAAATATTTGTATTTTTTAATATACTTAATTAATCCATCGCTTTTTGGACCAGCATCAGTACTTTCTAATGTTATGCCTCCTTTTGTGTCAAATAAACCTAATTTACCAGATTTTAGTTTTACAATAAAATCTACATAAAAAGGTTCTTCTTTATTGTTAAAAGAATAATTTACGGCAAAATTATTTTTTCCAGAGTCACCATTTTTTAACCACCAAGATACTTTGGGACTTCTTTCTAAAAAACTAATGAATTTTTGTTCTAGGTTTGATAGATTTTTAAATCTATAACCCTTAACAGCACATTTTTTTAGTTCTGGGTTAAAAGGCTCTGTATCATTGGTAAATACGTAATTTTTTTGAAGCTGAAAATCTTTTATATTTACTAATTCATTTTCTTTATATTCAATTTGATTTTTATATTCTGACATTATTTCTGAAATTAATCTTTCAAAATGAATTTTATTAGAATTATCACAAATAATATTTATAATTTTTTTATAATCACTCTGATTTTCATAATTGAAATTTAAGTTTTCTTTGAAATAATCATAAAATGTTTGTGCAATTGGATAATAAGATTGAACATCTTTAAATTCATTTAATTCTAAATTTCTTAAAAATGCATTAAAAGTAGCTTGCATATCATTAAGACTTAAATCTAATATACTTTCTGTAGTTTGATCTAGTTCAACCTCTACACTACTATAAGACTTTTCTCTTAATCTTTGTCTTTCTAATGGAGATGGATTTCTATCAATTTTTTTTAATATTTTATTTTTTGATGCTATGTCAAAGAAAATAGGTTTAAATATTTTCTTCTTTATTCTTGTTTGTCTAAATCTTTTTGAGAAAAAAGATGAGAAATTGAGATTGCTCGCATCTTTAATTAACTTTCCATTATAAGGAGCCATTAATTCCAATACATCTTCTTTTATTTCATTAGACTTATTGTTTGTATAAACATAACTAGTATTAAGTTCTTCATCATCATAATGACCCACTTCAGGTTGCGGCATTCGCATTATTCTGCCTAAGACTTGAATTGAAAAAGTAACATTATTCCAATGCCTCAACGTAACAATTATTTGTGCCCTTGGACAATCCCATCCTAAAGCTATAGATTGTTTAAAAATTAAAACCTCTACTTCGTTATCAAATTTTTTCAAATTTTTTAGTTCGCGTCTAGGCTCACCAGATAATAATACTTCAAGTTTATTGTTATCTAGAGAAATGTTGTGATTTTCTTTTAGAATTTTCTTTACCTCATCCTTCATACGATCCTCTTCATTTTTTGGCTTTGGGGGAAGTTGAATTAAAAGTAGTGGGTTAATGTTTGTTTTATTTTTTTTATATAAATCTAATAAAAGATTTCTTTTGTCTAAAGCTTTTTTTATAATTTCTGCGTCACTAGAATTAACTAGTTCTGTCTCAAAACTACTTTTAGTATATATATTTTTAGAATCTGGATTTATTGTCCATTGTTTTTTAATCATCCCCTCTGATTTTACATCTTCTAAAAGAACTGTCTCTTGAAGGTCACCGCCTCTATCTGGTGTTGCAGAAACTTCAATTGTTAATGCTGGTGAAATTATATTTATTACTGTATTTGAATTATTTGTACCAACACTGTGATGAACTTCATCAATTATTAAGATTATTCTTCTACCTTCCGCTTTTGTATTTTCAATAAATTTATTTATGAATATTTCTCCCTCTCTCTCCTCCCTAATATTTTTTTTTTCACTATTAATACTCTCCCAATTACAAAAAAAAATTTCGTTGGAAGAAATCTTTTTTTTATAGATTAAATTTTCCCAGAATGAACATTTTATTGTTTTTGTATCCTTAAAATATTTTTCAAGTTTTTCTTTACTTTGTTTATGAAGTTTTCTAGGTGCAAACCAAACAAAAGAAAATTTATTTTTATTTATTTCATTTTGAACAAATCTTTGTATAAATTCCGCAATCATGATTGTTTTGCCTGAGCCTGTTGGTGATTTCAATATTAAAGATTTATTTCCTATATCAAGTAATCTTTTGGATTTTATTAATAAGCCATTAACTGCATTAATTTGAAAATTTTTTAATTGCATTATTTGTTTAATTTTAACAAATGTTCATATTCATTTATTATTGGCTCTGGATAAGATATTATTTTACTAATATTATTTATATTCTCAAACTCATCATCAAAAGTAACATTTCCTAAAGAAAAAATATAAACAGAAACTTCTTCTTTAAGTTTAGCTAATTCAATTTTTAAATCATCAATATATTCTTCATCGAAAAGTATAGCTGTGAATTTTTTTAAACCTTTGTATATAGAATAATTCTTATTACTTTTTAATAAGTTAAAGGTTTCTTCTTTAATCTTTATAATCTCTATACTATTATTAAATAATTTGAATTTACTACTATCCGTAGCATCTTTTTTTTGAAATTCTGTTTTGAAATATCTTAAATTACTATGAATATTTGTTATTTTTGAAACCTCATCTCCTTTTTTTGTACCGTCACTAACAACACCATTAATAACATTTTTAATTCTTGGATAACACACTTTTGTAGCTATATTATTATCGTTGTTTGTATTTAAGATAAATTTTCTATTTCCTCCATCATTTTTATTCATCAATAGAACTGCGTGACCAGTTGTTCCTGAACCTGCAAAAAAATCTAAGATTATTGCATTTTTTTTATTTTCAACAATAGAATAAATTGTATCGTAAACAGCATAAAGAGATTTTGGAAAATCAAACTTTTCATTCTTTAAGATTTTTTGGATTATCTTAGTTCCATATTCTGAGGCATCATATCTGGCTTTGCTGTCTAAAATTTTATTAAAAATAGTTTTTGTTTCCTTTGAAATTTTTTTAATATTATTTTCATTTAAAAATATTTTGTTTATATCTTTACTAAGTTTATCTAAAGATTTTCTATAATAAACTGTAGGACCTAACCAAATTGATTTTCTTAATCTGTGTGTAATCAAACTTTCAATTGTCACTCCATTTTTGGTTTTTTTTGCTCTTAATTTGGGTTTTGACTTTAAAAATGAGTCATAAGATATGCCCCACTTTTTTTCACTTCCTTTTGAGTCAATTGGCCAAACTTCGTATAAATCTTTTTTTTTAATTATTTTACTTTTTGGATGGAAATCTTCCGATGGAACCTTTCCTACATCAACTACCTCTTCACCTTTAATATATATAGGATAAAAAAGATTCTTAGATGTATGGCGCTCTGATGATAGACCTCCTTGCATAAAATCTCTCCACTCAGGCTCTAATTCCTCTTTTTTTGAAATCAATTCTTGTTCACTACCTTTTTCATCCGAAGGAATGCAGAAATAAATGTATTCATGAGTAATACCAAAATTTTTTCCTTGCTGCGATCTAGGATTATGCACAATTGGTATTAGATAAATAAAGTGTTCAGTAAATACCTCTTCAAGCAATAATCCTAATCTATTAACCTCATGTTGATCTATTGCACAAATCAAAACTCCATCTTTTTTTAATAATTCTTTTGATGCTTGAAGTCTTGTGAACATCATTTGTATCCACGCACTGTGTCTATATTTATGTTCTTTATCTACATAATCATTATTATATCTCCAATCATTACTACCTGTATTGTAAGGAGGGTCGATATAAATTACATCTATACTTTCTTTGTGGGTGGTATTCAAAATTGATACTGCATGATAATTATCACCCTCGATAATCAGATTAATTGGTTTATTGTCATCTTTTGAAATATTTAATTTTTCATTTTCTTTTAAATAAAGAAAATTTTCTTTAAATTCCTTAACAACATTCTCTTCCTCAATTTCCCAATTGAGACCATATTTTTTTCTTCTTTGAAGATTTTTGATTTCATCAATTAAATCTTCTTTTGTATAATTTGAGTAGTCTTTCATTAAAAAAATATATTTAAAGATTTTAAGTCTTTTGTGTCTACCAATTTCACCACAAAGGCATTAATGAATTTCATGAGTATTTATGATAATATTTATAATTGAACAAGTTTAATAAGTAAAATTTTTTATTTTATCTCTCTGTGTACGAGACATTTACGAGTTATCTTAGAAAATCCTATAAGTTTATAATCCTAATTTAATATTCAAACATTTTTTGCATCATAAAACTCTCCGCAAAAAAGAAACCTGATTCTGATCCTCTAACCTTAGCTAATGACATTAATACCTCTGGCGATCTTGGGTGTGGATCAGGACGCGCCTCATCTTTAAATGTTTGCATTGCTTTAATTTTTGCTTTTACATCGTCTTTAGATACATTAACATAAAAATTTGGTTCCCATTGAGTAGGTTTAAGATATCCAGTGCTGCTCGGCACCTCACCACAAAAAACTGGGATATGCGAATTAATTGATGGCCTGGTTGCTACTATACATGCCTCGTGACAATATTGATGATCAATATTTGTACAATAACGGTGATGAGTAAAAATTGCATCTGGTTTTATTTTTTCAATTAATTTTTCAATCCAATGAATTAATTTTAACAAAGTATGTTTATCAAGCTCGTTATCATCAAAATCACCGAAAAATATATTAGATTTCTTAACACCAATAAACGAAAGAGCTTTAAAAGTATCATTTCGTAAACTTGATAACTTTTTTTCTCTAACATTTTTTTTTTGGGTATTTTTTCTAGCATGAATTCCTGTTGCTGGAATCGCAACGTACACTTGGCTTCCACTATTTGAAAGTTTATTTATTGTAGCTCCAGCAGCAAGAGTTTCATCATCTGGATGAGCAAAAAAGGTTAAAATTTTTTTATATTTTGATATCATTTTATTTAATTTTAATACTTGCACTGGCATTAATAGTTTTCTTATTAATTTTTGCTTTTTTAAACTCTATCTTTAAATTTCCATGCTTAATGAAAGCTGTTGGATAAGTTTTAGCATCCAACATTCTTATATGATTATACAAGTCATTTAGTGATTTAGTTTTTTTTGATAAAACACTTTGTTCGGGTTTTCTTCTTTTAAATTTTACTACTTTTCCTTTTTGAGCTACAGGCATAATTTTATTTTTTACAATTATACTAATCATTTTATATACCTTTTTTGAAGCTCTTTCGTAAATTTGTTGGGCATTACCATTAAGTTTTAGTTGTTTTTTAAGATAAATTGGACCTGCATCTATTTTATCCGTCATCTTGAGGGCAGTAATTTTTGTTTTTTTATGATTTCTTATAATTAAATTTTGTATTGGACTACCACCTCGACCATAGGGTACATCAGTTTCATGAAAACAAACACACTCGTAATTATTAATAATTTTTGAATCAACTTTTTTACTCCAATGCGGGAAAAAAATATACTTCGGTTTGATTGAATTTACATACCCGATAGTTAATTTTTCTGTATCAGTTACTAAAAACCAATTTTTACTTTTCTTATATATAGATTTATTATACTGATTAATATTCCAATCTTTAATTGTAGCGATAATATATTTGTGCATATTTATAATTGAACAAGCTTAATATCAATAATTACTTTTTACTTAAATAAAATAATTTAATTCTAGATACTAAAAAATCTAAACCAGCACCAAAAAAAATTGAAAAATAAATTAATGTTGGAACAAATAACCTTGTTTTTCCATACCAGCCTAACAAAATATAATAATACAAAATTGAAAAAGTGCATAGGATAGTAAGTTTTAAATTTTGCTTAAATAATTTAAAAAACCCTATTAAAATAATTGAAAAAATCAATAAACTGTAAAAAATTCGATAAGGGATCAATTCTTTATGTTTATCGCTAAAATAAAAATCTCCAATAATATGAGATGAATAATTCTTAAAATATTCAAGATCATAATAAACAAAAAATGGATTTAAAACTGAAAAATGAGTCATTCCCTTAATAGACTTTTTTAAAGTTTCAAAGGGATAATCTAATAAAATTTCAAAATTTCTTGTTTTCATATAATCATAAAAATCTATCCTTAAATTTTCATTTTTAATACTACGAGCCAATCCTAATAAAGTTTTATTTTTTTCTAATTCGTAGTTATTTGCTTCAGGTAAATTTAAATCAATCCATTCAAGCCCTTTTTCTACTTCAATTTTATTAATTTCACTTATGGTTTTGTTCATTTTTGTAGCTAAAATATCTTTAGTGAAATATCTATATTGACTATAGCTACTTTCAGTTGGCATAATATAAAATCTATCTGCTCTCAAATAATTATGAAGTCCCAGTAACGAAAGAACCATAATATATGGTATCAAAATTAAAAATAAATTTTTAATTTTTTTTTCATTTGAGAAAGTAATAAAATAAATAATAATAATAAATATATAAAATATGCCTACTGTTCTTTGTAAAAATAAAAGACCTAAAAGAAAACCTAATAATAAAAAATCAAAAATTTTTTTATCTAACTTTAAAGTAAGTCCAAGTACGATTAATTGAATTGAAAAATAAAAAGATTCTGACCAAAAAGAAGAATGATATTGAATTACAGTGGGTTCTAAACATAAAAATAATAAAATAAAAATTTTGGTTCTTTCACTACACAAATTACCTAAGTTATTGTAAAAATATAAAACGCTGAAATAATAAAATAAGGATTGAAAAATCAAAAAAGGAAGTTTAAATCCCAAATTTATTTGATTAGTTTCAACATTTAAAATGTCAAAGTTTAATATCAATGAGTAAATAGCTACTATTCTTTGAGGTAGAGGTTTTGTAAAGACTTCATTCCCAGCTATAAAAAAATTCGTATCCTGTTTTAATTGTTCAATAATATTGGCAGCCTGGAACCAGTGCGCAAAAGTTTCCTCTTTGAGCATAATATGTGTAAAATTATCCAGTTGATAGGTGTCATATTGAAATACAAAATATGTACTTATTAAAACAGAAAGTAAAAAGGAAAATATAACAATAATAAATTTTTTTTTTGAATAGTCTTTATTAATTAATTGCATGTTGTTGATTCTTTATAACTATAGACTTTGAGTCGAGTAAAGCCTTTGATTTCACAAAATTTATCATAATCAATATTGCTAAATTTATTAATCATAGATTTTTTATCTAAAATTATCAAATCCGGAGAATTGAAATTATCATTTAAAGATAAGTCTTCATATAAATCAATTAGTCTGTTAATTTCAAATTTTGGTATTATAATTTGTTGTGTTCTAGTTGGGCTAGAGTTGGAAATATGTTCTAATTCTAATTTTGAAAAATCATTTGTATCATTGTAAGTTATTAAGGAATTTGCTTGATATTTATACCAGGAAAAATATCTTACAAAATTGTTATTGTATCTCCAACTAACTTTTTCATTTTCTATAATTTTAATAAAATCATTTCTATTAACACCAATATATTTTAGATTTTGAATAAAACTTTGTTCTAGTTGATCAAAAGTATTAGAAGCAAAAGAAGATTCAATGGTTGTGAATTTTTTCTTATTTTTCAATATCAGCATTACTTGGGCT
>QCMO01000020.1 GCA_003213695.1 Pelagibacteraceae bacterium AG-422-C23
GTGTGAGAAATATAATATTTTTTTTTAAGGATTTATCTAAATTATATAAAATTGATAATGATATAATGTTTAATAATAATAAAGGTAAAAATTTTAGGCTAAATATTTTTTCAAAAAGGTATCCTAAAAGTATAAACTTTTTATTAATATCTAGTGATATAACACCTACTCTAGATAAATAATCTATTTCAGAAAAATAAAATAAAATAAAAAACGGTAAGACAATTATTATAAAAATTACAAATGATAAAAATAATTTTTTATAATTATTCTTAAAATAAAACCTATTTTCAAAGTTTTTTAATACAAAGATAAATAAAAAAATTAATATAAGACTTATAAAATTATAATAATAGCCTACAAAAGTTAAACCCAATACGGTAGCAATAAAAACATATTCTTTATTACTTGTATTTTTCGATAAATAATAATTAATTGATAAATAAAGACCCCAGAAGAAAAATATACTTGTTATTAATGGGCGTGGAACTCTAAAGGAATAAAAGTTTTCTAAATTTGGTAAATTAAAACCAAATATTTCAATTATATTAAATAAGTTGGGCAATATTAAAAGCAGAACTGATGATATAATTGCTAAGTTTAAATCAATATTTAATTTTACAAAAAAATTTACTAAAATTAGCAAAAAAAGATAAAGACTTAAAAATTCCAAAAAGATAAATCCAAAAAAACCTAGTAATTTTAGAAAAATTGAGTGAAAAATAATCGAATAAATTGGAAACAAAATATAATTTTTTGGTACGAAATTTTCTAAGTAGTTAGGAGAAAAATCTAAATTTAACAAATGAATAATATGAGGAAAATAATAAAAATCTTTAATTTCAAATATCAATTTATTTAATAAATTTTCCTCATTAAAATGATAGTAAGAAAAAAACCATTTAAAAAAAATTATTAAAAAAGAAAATAATAATATCGAAATATTTTTTTGACTTAAATTCATAAAATGTTTGAAACTACGTGCTTCAAATTCAAAATTTTAAATTAATTTATTAATAATTGATATTATATAATTCATTTTTGAATTATCTAATTTTAAATATGAAGGTATATAAAAACCATATTTTCCTAAATATGATGAGTTGGGGTAACTCTTTTTTGAAAAAATTTTTAACTTTTTAAAAATATTCTGCTCATGCATAGGCCAAAAAAATGGTCTAGCTCCTATTCCATATTTATTTAAATTTTTAATTATTTTTGAAGCTAAAATTTTCTTATTTTTTATCAAAATTCCTACAACCCAATAAATATTTTTGGAATAAGACAACTTTGGTGGTGTCATATAAATATTTTTATTTTTAGATAGCTTGTTGTAATAATAATTTCCTATGTAAATTTTTTTTTTAACAATTTTATCTAATCTTTTTAATTGATTAATTCCTAAAGCAGCTTGGATGTTTGTCATTCTATAATTCCAACCGATATCATCATGGTTAAATCTTTGAATTTTTCCAAAACATAAATTTCGCAGCGATTTACATTTTTCGTATAATTGACGGTTATTTGTTGAAATCATTCCACCTTCCCCACATGTAACTTGTTTATTCGCATAGAAACTAAATGTACTTATGTCACCAAAAGACCCACACATTTTATTTTTATATTTTAATCCTAAGACCTCTGCAGCATCTTCTATAAGGAAAATTTTATATTTTTTACAAATCTTAATAATTTTATCCATATCATTAGAAAATGAATATATATGGGTTACCATAATTGCTTTAGTTTTTTTGTTAATTTTTTTTTCTATTTCATCTAAATTCATATTCCATGTTTCTAAATCACAATCTACTAATACAGGTTTTGCATTTTGTTTAATTACAGCAAGTGCATTTGAAACAATTGTAAAATTTGGGATTATAACTTCATCATTTTTTTTTATCCCTAAAGCTTTTACAGCTATTTCTAGAGCAGCAGTCCCATTAGACACAGCAATAGAATGTTTTCGATTTATTTTTTTTGAAAATTCTTTTTCAAAAATTTTTACTTCAGGTCCATCAGAAGAAATCCAACCTTTTCTTATAACCTTGTTAATTGATCTTATATCTTCATTAGATACCAAAGGAATACTCACAGGTATAAATTTAGATTTATTTGAATTTGATTTTGCTTTCATCTGTTTTATCAAATTTTACTTTATCCATTGATAATGAATATGGACCTTGTTTAACCTCTATCATTTTTGTATCCTTTAAAACCTTAAAACCATGCCCTCCGCCTGATAGCATTATTAAATCATTAGAATATAATTTTTTGCTAAAAAGATATTTTTCTTTATTGTCATAAAAATCCACTCTAAGAATTCCTTCAAGAATTATAATAACTTCTGTTGTAAAATTTATTTTAGATCGCCTTTTATTATGTCTGTGTGGTAATATAATATGATTTCTTTTGTGATTCATGTAGCCAAATTGCTGAGTGGCTGTTTTATCAGTAAAAAAATTAACTCCTTTTTTTTTCTTATAAGAACTTCGTACAATTAAAGCATAAAGATTTTTTTTGTTGTAAACTTTTTCTATCATTATTATTTAATTCTTTCTAAATCTAGAAATTAAAATTCTTATTAAGTAATTTAGTCCTAATGTAAAAAATCTTAAAATACTAGAGGCTGTTTTACTGCCTTCAGCATCTGGAGGCTGAACATATGGTAATTCTATTATCTTCATCTTATTTTTCTTAATTTTATATAAAAACTCTATAAAAAATTCTCCATGCCCATAAGCAATCGGAACACCATGTTTGAGAGTATCTCTTTTCATTAAAAAAATACTACTGGTATAATCTTTAATTTCATTACCTAATATTAATCTACAAAAAGAATTTATTATTTTGCTAGAGAGTACTCTCATTTTCGATCTTTGATCACCTCCACCTTCTACGTATCTTGAGAGCAAAACTATATCATATTCATCTAATTTATTTATCATTTCTTTAAAATGATATGTAAGTTGAGGCATATTTGAGTCAGTCCAACCAATTAAATCTCCAGATGTATTAATCATGCCTAATAAAAAAGCAGAAGCTAATCCTCTAGATTTTCTTGATATAACTTTTAAATTTTTATCTTTAATTAAATTAACCTTTTCGAATGTTCCATCTTTCGAATTATCATCAACAAGAACTATCTCACAATTATGAATTGTTTTAAAAATCTCATTTATTGTTTTTTCTATTATTTCTGCTTCATTATAAGTAGATAATATTATTGAAACTTTTTTATCCATTATATTTTTTTAATTCATCATCCATCATGATCTTAATTAATCCGTCTAAATTTGTTTTTGGGTTAAATTTTAAATCTTTTTTTGCTTTTAAAGTATCAGCTAATAAATTTCTTGTTTTGGCAGGTCTAAAAAGTTTTTTATCAATTTTTATATATTTTTTATAATTGAGGCCAACATATTGAAAACATTTTTTTACAAAATATTCTACAGAGTTATTTTTTCCTGTTCCAATGACATAAAAATCTGGTTTTTTTCTTTGCATGATTTTCCAAGAATATTCAACATATTCTTTTGCATAACCCCAATCAATTTTAGATTTAATATTGCCTAAATATATAAACTTTCTTTTTCCATTTAGAATTTCACAAACATTTTGAACAATTTTCTTTGAAACATAATCACGATGTCTTTTAGGTGATTCATGATTAAAAAATATTGCCCCACATATGTGTAAATCATATACTTTTGAATACATTTTAGATGCGTAAAAAGCTGTAGTTTTCGCTAAAGCATATATACTGTTTGGTTCAGGAGCAGTTTTTTCATTTTGCTTTTTTGCACTTGTTACTCCGAAAATATTTGATGATATAGGTTGGAAAAATTTAATTTTTTGTTTTTTTTTTCTTATAATTTCCAATATTTCAATTACTGATAATGCTGTTGCCTTAAAAGAGTATGATGGAATTTCATAACTCCAACCAACGTGATCTTGATCTGCAAAGTTATAAATTTCTTTTGGATTAACTTCACTAATAATGTTATTTAATGAAACGGTGTCTAATAAATCTCCCTTATGTAGAAAAAAGTTTTTGTTAAAGACTTTATTGTTGTTAATTAAATGATCAATATTTTTAGTATTCCCTACAGATGACTTTCTATATAATCCATGTACTTCATATTTTTTCTTCAAAAGTAGATCTATCATATAAGATCCGTCTTGACCTGTTGCCCCTAGTACTAATGCTTTTTTTTTACTCATTATTTTATTCTATCTCAAAACTTTAAAATGTGGATAAGGTAATATAAACTTACCTCCAGATTTTAGCCATTTTTTTTCTCTTTTAACAAACTCATTGATAAAACCATAGGGCATTACAAAAAAATAATCTGGTTTAAGCTTTCTTGCTTTTTCTTCTGATATAATTTTAATACCAGAACCTATTGTATATTTGCCCCATTTTGTTTGAGTTCTTTCTGCAGCAAAAGGAATTTCTTTTCTAGTTAATCCGTAATATTGTAAAAGAGTATTTCCTTTTGTTGATGCTCCATAAATAAATATTTTTTTTCCTAATTTGATATTTTCTCTAAAAAACTTGAGTGTCTTTTGCTTATTTTTTTTAACTCTGTTAACGAATTTAATTATCTCATTGTAACTTGCTTTTTCTTTGTATTTAATAGATTTTTTGATATTTTTCTTGCAGTATATTCTATAAGAACCACCGTTAATTTTATTTTCACTCATTTTGAATATCTTTAAACCATTTTTTTCAAATAAATATTTTAGAGATTTATAAGAATAATATTCTAAATGCTCGTGACAAATATTTCCTAAATCATTTGTCTTGAACATTGAATGAGAGCACATTAATTGAGCAACAAATATACCATCATCATCTAAAGCATCTGCAGCGTGCTTAATAAATTCAGACGGATCCTCCAAATCATAAAACATACCGATTGCAGAAACAACTTTCAATTTTTGATATTTAGATGGAATTTTTTTAAGGTGTTTTGTGTGCCAAAAATCATTAATCATAAAGTGGCAATTTTTTTTCAATTCATTTTTTAAATTATTAGCTGGCTCACAACCTATTGTAATAATGTTATCTTTTTTGAAATATTTTAAAAAAGTACCATCATTTGCTCCAATATCTAAAATGACATCGCCCGGTTTAATTTTGCAATTTTTTTTAATATCTTGATAAAGTTCTTTCAAACCGTCTCTCATTGTTTTGGTAATACCTGATTTATACCAATAAAATTTCTTATACATAATTTCTTGTGGTGCAGAATGTTCTAGTTGTAGTAATTCACAATTTTTACAATAAACTAGATTTAATGGTGCTTTAACACCTTTTTTAATAGATGATTTATTCACAAAATTACTTACGTAGTGATTTCCAAAATTATAAATCTGCTTAAGTTTTTTATTTTTACAAAGTCTGCATTCTTTAATTTTAATAGTTTTAGGGATTTTCATGATTAATTACTCATATATAAAATTTTTCTGACAAAATACACATTTTTGTTTAATACTCTACTTATTATTAAGATATTCATGAAAAAAACTTATTATTTTTTTAACTTTATTAGTTCGTATCGTAATATTTTTTTAAAAGTCCTTTTTTTTGAAATTTTATACTCAATTAGGTTTGGAACATTAATTCCAAAAATTAAAATTCATAATAATGCTAAAAGAACAGACACAGTCCCTTGTGTTTATTATTTTCTTCATGAAATATCAAAATTTTTAAAGGAGAAAGGTATTAAGAGTATTGTAGATATAGGTTCGGGTTATGGAAGAGTAGTTAATTTTATCAGCTCTATAAATAATATTAAAACTTGTGGTGTTGAATATGATAAAGAGGCATTTAATTATTCTTTAAAAATTAGAAAGAAAAATATAAATCTTTATTGTGGTGATATATTTGATTTTGATTTAAAAAAATTTAATTCGAAATGTTTTATTTTAGTTGAGCCATTTAAAAAAATTAAAGATAGAACCAAACTTTTAAATAAGATTAAAAGAATTTATCCAAAACAGAAAAAATACATTATTGCAGTTAACAATTATAGGGGAAATTTTCCAAAATTTTTAAAATTAATTCATTCAACTATTGCAAGCAAAAGTAGAACATTAAAAATTTTTGAAGTTTCCTAATAATTTTTAAGAGCTTTTTTAAGATAACGGCTATCTAATTTACAATCTTTGTAACCTCTTTTGACAATATTTAAATATCGTTCTGTAGGAAATCTAAATAAAGATTTTTTTACCATTGTATAGGTCATGATTTTTTTTCCATAATAAAAAAAATAATGCTTTCTATAAAGTTTTGGAAAATCTTCATATATATCAAGTTTTTTTTCATCGCTTTTAGAAATTTCAAATAATCCGCCTGGAACAATCGAATTTTTTTTTGGCTCTATATCTGCAGCCCTATATTTACTTCTAAAAGTTAATTTAAATCCATTTAAATTTATTTTCTTCAAAAAAACACTATCTTTACATCTGCGTTTCATTTGAAAATGATGTAAGTTGCTACCGTAAGCAAAATAAAGCATTTAACGATCCACAACTTCAATTTTTTTTTTATTAACAAATTCTAAAATTTGAGTATTGCAAACATCAATTTTAGATTTATTTTCAGAACGTAATACAATTGATACTCCTAATTTTCCTGCATGAAAAAAAGGATAACTTCCTATCTCGACATCTTTGTTATCATTCTGAACTTTAGTTAATGAATTTGCAATTTCGCTCTCAACTGTTCTTAAACTTATTGTATGACTTAAAATAGGCTCTCCGCCAATAATTTTATTTTTTAAACCACCTAACATTGATTTCATAATTGATGGTACTCCAGGTAAACAGAAAACATTATCAACACTAAAACCTGGTGCACCACTAGTCGGGTTTAATATTAATTCTGCATTTTCAGGCATCCATACCATTCTTTGTCGACCTTCATTAAATTCACCTGGCTGATAGTATGCCTCTAAAATTTTGAACGCTTCCTTATGTATTTCATATTTTCTTCCAAACGCTTTAGAAACTGATTGTGCGGTAATATCATCATGAGTTGGACCTATACCACCAGTTGTAAAAACATAATTATTTTCTTTTCTTAAAATGTTTAAAGTATCAACTATAGTTTTTTCAATATCAGGAATTACTCTAACCTCGTTAACTTTAACACCAATTGAATTTAGCCAAGTTGCTAATGTGCTTGTATTTGTATCTTGAGTTCTTCCAGAAAGAATCTCATTACCAATGATTAATATTGCGGCATTTACTTTTGTGTTTTTAGTCATTTTGTATATATAATTTGAATATGGAATTTACCAAGTCTTTAATAAAAGGCAAACTAATCAAAAGATATAAACGTTTTTTTGTTGATGTTAAATTAAATAAAGAAACTGTCACGGCCCATTGCCCAAATACTGGTTCAATGAAAGGTCTTTTAGAAGAGGGTAATGATGTTTATTTACTTAAACATGATGACCCAAAAAGAAAGTTGAAATATGGGTTAGAAATAATTAAAGCCCAAAAAAATTTAGTTGGTGTAAATACACATATGGCTAATAAAATTGTAAACCATGGATTATCTAATAATTTAATCAACGAACTTAAAAACAACGATATAATTAAACCCGAAGTATTTTTTAATAAAGATACAAGATTTGATTTTTTTATTGAAAAAGGTAGAGAAAGAAGTTTTGTTGAAGTAAAAAATGTTACTTTATTTAGAGATCAAAAAACTGCCGAATTTCCTGATGCAATAACAACTAGAGGCTCAAAACATTTACTTGCCCTTATTGATGCCATAAAGAAAGGCTATAAATCTTATTTGATATTTCTAATTCAGATCCAAAACATGGAAAACTTTAAGATAGCTAGAGATATCGATAGTGAATATTATAAGTATTATATAACTGCAAAAAAAGCAGGTGTTAATTTTTTAGCTTATAGGTGTAAGATAACTCCTAAAAAAATTGAGATAGAAAAAAAATTAAAGATTATTAATGAATAATTATTTAGAAAAGTTTGAAAAGATGAGAATAGCGGGTAAGCTTGCTGCTAAAACGTTAGATATGCTTACCGAAAATATTAAAGAAGGTGTTTCAACTGCTTATATAGATAAACTTGGATATGAATTTATTAGAGATAATGGAGGTTATTCTGCGCCTCTCTATTATAGAGGATTTCAAAAATCTTTATGCACCTCGCTTAATCATGTAATCTGCCATGGTATTCCTTCGGAAGATAGAATTCTAGAAGAAGGAGATGCTGTGAATGTTGATGTAACTGCAATTGTTGATGAACATTATGGGGATACCAGTAGAATGTTTTGTATTGGAAAAACTTCAGTGAAGTTGAATAATCTTATAGATGCAACTCATGAATCTATGATGAGAGCAATAAAGATTTTAAAACCTGGAATTAAAATTGGCGATATTGGTTATGAAATTCAATCTTATGTGGAAGAAAAAGGATTTTCTGTTGTAAGAGATTTTTGTGGTCATGGAATAAGTACAACTTTTCATGAACCACCAAATATTTTGCATTATGGATCAAAAAATACAGGTATGGAAATAAAACCTGGAATGACATTTACAATTGAACCAATGATTAATGCAGGTAAATTTGGTGTAAAAATGCTAAATGATGGATGGACAGCAGTCACAAAAGACAAATCTTTATCTGCACAATTTGAACATACGTTAGGAATTACAGAAAATGGTTATGAAATCTTTACAGAATCTGCTAAAGGTTATTCAAAGCCCCCTTACTTATAATTAATGATAAAAAGATACTCGCGAAAAGAACTTACTGATATTTGGTCAGAAGAAAATAAATATAAGATCTGGCTAGATGTAGAAATAGCTGCTGCACAATCAATGGAAAAAATTGGCCAAATACCAAAAGGGGTTTCATCTATAGTAAGAAAAAAAGCAAGGATAAATGTTAAAAGAATTCATCAAATTGAAAGCCAAGTTAAACATGATGTTATTGCTTTTTTAACTTCTGTTACAGAAAAGGCTGGAATCAAAGCCAGATATCTTCATCAAGGGATGACTTCCTCGGATGTGTTAGATACAAGTTTTAATATTCAGTTAGTTCAATCAGGAAAAATTATACTTAAAGATTTAGATCAAATTTTAAAAGTTCTTAAAAGACAAGCTAGAAAATATAAATTTACTCCTTGTATGGGTAGAAGTCATGGAATTCATGCAGAACCAATTACTTTTGGTTTAAAACTAGCCTCATTTTATGAAGAATTTAAAAGAAACAGAAAAAGATTAGTAGATGCAATAGATGAGGTTTCTACTTGTGCAATTTCTGGAGCAGTTGGAACTTTTGCAAATATTAATCCAAATGTTGAAAAACATGTTGCAAAGAAACTTGGTTTAAAAGTTGAACCGATTTCAACACAAGTTATTCCAAGAGATCGTCATGCTTTTTACTTTTCAGTATTGGGTATTATAGCAGGATCAATTGAAAGGGCGGCTACTGAAATTAGACACCTACAAAGAACAGAAGTTTATGAATTACAGGAATACTTTTCTAAAAATCAAAAAGGCTCATCTGCAATGCCTCATAAAAAGAATCCTATTTTAAGTGAAAATCTTACGGGTCTTGCAAGAATGGTTAGAAGTGCAGTAGTCCCTGCCCTAGAAAATATAGCCTTATGGCATGAGAGAGATATTTCTCATTCAAGTGTTGAAAGAAATATTGGACCGGACGCAAACGTTACTTTAGATTTTGCTTTAGTCAGATTAACAAATATTTTAGATAACATGATTGTTTATCCAAAAAAAATGTTAGAAAATCTAAATATAACCAAGGGATTGATTTTCTCTCAAGAGTTGATGCTTGAACTTACAAAAACAGGATTAAGTAGAGAAAAATCATACAAAATGGTTCAAAGTTACGCAAAAAAATGTTTTGCTGAAAACTTGGATTTGTTTAATGTCATTCAGACTGATAAATTTATTATGAATAGAATTTCACCGAAAAAACTTAAGTCAATTTTTAGTTATTCTAAACATTTCAAAAATGTGAACTTAATTTTTAGAAGAGTATTTAAATAATGAAAAAAGGTAAAAAGTTATATGAAGGTAAAGCAAAGATTATTTATGCCACTCAAGATAAAGATTTAGTTATTCAGTATTTTAAAGATGATGCAACAGCGTTTAATAATCAAAAAAAAAGTACAATTGAGGGTAAAGGAGTTTTAAACAATCGTATTTCAGAACACATTCTTTCAAACTTATCTCAAATTGGAATTCAAAATCACCTTGTTAAAAGACTTAATATGAGAGAACAAGTTATTAAATTAGTTGAAATTATTCCAATAGAATTTGTTGTAAGAAATGTAGCAACAGGCTCATTAGTTAAAAGATTAGGTATTGAAGATGGAACAGTTCTTAAAGAACCATTAATAGAATATTGTTTGAAAGACGATACACTTGGAGATCCACTAATTGCTGAAGAACATATTTATGCTTTTGAATGGGCAAATAAAAAAGAAATAGAACAAGTAAAAAAAATGATTTTGCGAATTAATGATTTTATGATCGGTATGTTTAGGGGGATAGGAATTAAACTTATTGATTTCAAATTAGAATTTGGAAGAATTAAAATGAATGGAAAAAATGAAGTAATACTTGCTGATGAAATTAGTCCAGATACTTGTAGGTTGTGGGACTCTATAACTGAAAAAAAACTAGATAAAGATAGATTTAGAAAAGATCTTGGTGATTTAATTCCAGCATATACAGAAGTTGCAAAAAGATTGGGAATACTACATGAGCAGTCTAACGTATCAGCAGTAAATGTAACTAAACTTTCATCAGTAAAAAAAAAAATTAAATGAAAGTTTCAGCCATAATTACTCTTAAAAAAGACGTTTTAGATCCTCAAGGTAAAGTTATTCATCAAACTTTAGATGGTATGGGCTTCAATAACATAAATGAAGTAAGACAAGGAAAATATTTTGAAATTGATGTTAAAGAAAGTGATAAAAAAAAAGCAAAAGAAAGTTTATATATTTAGGCAATATTAAATCTAAAATTGATTGGGGTTATGCAAAAGAATATGTTGAATATTCTTGGAAAATCATGCAAAGAAAAAAACCAGATTTTTATGTCATTGGAACAGGAAAAAATAACTCTGTAGAATATTTTGTAAAAAAATGTTTTCAATATGTTGGCCTCAATTATAAAAAATATATAAAAATTGATAAAAAACTTTTTAGACCTGCCAAAACAAGAAATTTATTAGCTGATACTTTAAAAGCAAAAAAAGATTTAAAATTTAACCCAAAAACAAATTTAGACGGATTAATTAAGATCATGATGGATGATGAATTAAAAAAATATAATGGATAAAAAAGTTTCAATAATATTATCTACTTATAATGAAGCAGAAATAATAGAAAAAACAATAAATGAGATTTTTAAAACAATTCATAATTGTGAGATAGTTCTTGTTGATGATAATTCGAAAGATGGAACATTCGAAAAGGTTAATTTAATTAAAGATAAAAATTTAAAAGTTATATCAAGAAAATCTAGAGGATTAGCTTCTGCTTTTTTATTAGGCATGATTAATACATCTGGAGATTTAATTGGTTGGACTGACTCAAATATGCCTCAACTTACATATCATTTTAAAGAAATGATAAATAAATTAGATGAATATGATATAGTTTTGCTCTCAAGATACGTAGAAGGTGGAGGTGATCAAAGATCGAAAATGAGAGTACTCTCTAGCAAAATAATAAATTCTTTTTGTAGATTAATATTAGGTAATGAAATTAAAGATTATACCAGTAGTATTTTTTTAATGAAAAGAGATACTCTCAAACATGGTGTTCCGATTGCTTATGGGCATGGAGAATTTTTTATAGAGTTTTTATATAAAATTAAGAAAAATAAGATGAAGATAATAGAATTACCATATGTTCAGCCTCCAGATGCTGAAGGCAGTAAAACAGCCTCTAGTATTTTAAGATTTTTTACATTAGGACTAAATTACTTAATAAGAATTTTAATTTCTAGATTTAGAAAGAATTAAATAATAATGATAGAAAAAGTTTACAACAAAAAAAATCTTTATGCTTTAATTGTACGAAGTTCTTATAAGAAAAAAAAAGGAGTTAATTTTTTTACTGATAAAACAGCCACTCAGCAATTTGGCTACATGAATCACAAAAGAAATCATATTATATTACCACACAGACATAATAAAAGGCGATCTAAAATAAATTTTACAACAGAAGTTATTATAATTCTTGAAGGAATTCTTAGAGTGGATTTTTATGACAATAAAGAAAAATATCTTTTTAGCAAAAAATTATATTCTAATGATTTAATAATGCTATCAGGCGGAGGGCATGGTTTTAAGGTTTTAAAGGATACAAAAATGATAGAGGTTAAACAAGGTCCATATTCATTATCAATGGATAAAGTAAAATTTGATAAAACAGATGAAAGCAAAATCAAATTCAAATAAATCTAAATTTATACCTGTGAGTATTCCTTTGGTATCTAATGAAGATATAAGATCAATTAACAAGGTTATAAGAAAAGGTTGGATTTCTTCTGATGGACCTGAAGTAAAAATTTTTGAAAAAGAATTTTCAAAAAAAATAAATCGAAAACATTCTATTGCTGTGTCTAATGGGACTGCTGCTCTAGAAATAGCTGTAAAAGCTTTAGGGATAAAAAAAAATGATGAAGTTATAATCCCAAATTTTACAATTGTTTCAAATGCACTTGCTGTAATTAAACAAAATGCAAAACCTGTATTAGTAGATTGTGATTTAGAAACATGGAATATGAATTTAGATGAAATAGAAAAAAAAATTAACAAAAAAACTAAAGCAATTATGGTAACCCATATATATTCATTTTCTAATGATATGGATAAAATTATTAAGATTTGTAAAAAATATAAAATTTTCCTTATAGAAGATGCTGCAGAGGTCTTAGGATTAAAATATAAAAATAAAATGTGTGGGTCTTTTGGTGACATAAGTACATTTAGTTTCTATGCGAATAAACAAGTTACATGTGGGGAAGGTGGAATGATTTCAACAAATAACCGTCAATTATACGAAAAATGTAAATCGCTGCGAAATTTATGTTTTGGAAAAATTCAAAGATTTAACCATGATGATATCGGTTGGAATTATAGAATGACAAACATCCAAGCTGCTTTAGGAATTAATCAATTAAAAAGATTAGATAAAATTGTTAAAAAAAAAATTTACATAGGAAATTATTATTACAACAAGCTATCTAAAAATAAAAATATTTATATGACACCACCAAAGTTGTCTTATTCCAAAAATATTTATTGGGTTGTAGGAATTTTGATAAAAAATAAGAAAATTTTAGCTTCAAAAATAATTAAAAATTTAAATAAATATGGAATAGGAGCTAGACCATTTTTTTGGCCTATGCATGAGCAGAATATTTTTAAAAAGTTAAAAATTTTTTCAAAAAAGAGTTACCCCAACTCATCATATTTAGGAAAATATGGTTTTTATATACCTTCATATTTAAAATTAGATAATTCAAAAATGAATTATATAATATCAATTATTAATAAATTAATTTAAAATTTTGAATTTGAAGCACGTAGTTTCAAACATTTTATGAATTTAAGTCAAAAAAATATTTCGATATTATTATTTTCTTTTTTAATAATTTTTTTTAAATGGTTTTTTTCTTACTATCATTTTAATGAGGAAAATTTATTAAATAAATTGATATTTGAAATTAAAGATTTTTATTATTTTCCTCATATTATTCATTTGTTAAATTTAGATTTTTCTCCTAACTACTTAGAAAATTTCGTACCAAAAAATTATATTTTGTTTCCAATTTATTCGATTATTTTTCACTCAATTTTTCTAAAATTACTAGGTTTTTTTGGATTTATCTTTTTGGAATTTTTAAGTCTTTATCTTTTTTTGCTAATTTTAGTAAATTTTTTTGTAAAATTAAATATTGATTTAAACTTAGCAATTATATCATCAGTTCTGCTTTTAATATTGCCCAACTTATTTAATATAATTGAAATATTTGGTTTTAATTTACCAAATTTAGAAAACTTTTATTCCTTTAGAGTTCCACGCCCATTAATAACAAGTATATTTTTCTTCTGGGGTCTTTATTTATCAATTAATTATTATTTATCGAAAAATACAAGTAATAAAGAATATGTTTTTATTGCTACCGTATTGGGTTTAACTTTTGTAGGCTATTATTATAATTTTATAAGTCTTATATTAATTTTTTTATTTATCTTTGTATTAAAAAACTTTGAAAATAGGTTTTATTTTAAGAATAATTATAAAAAATTATTTTTATCATTTGTAATTTTTATAATAATTGTCTTACCGTTTTTTATTTTATTTTATTTTTCTGAAATAGATTATTTATCTAGAGTAGGTGTTATATCACTAGATATTAATAAAAAGTTTATACTTTTAGGATACCTTTTTGAAAAAATATTTAGCCTAAAATTTTTACCTTTATTATTATTAAACATTATATCATTATCAATTTTATATAATTTAGATAAATCCTTAAAAAAAAATATTATATTTCTCACAC
>QCMO01000021.1 GCA_003213695.1 Pelagibacteraceae bacterium AG-422-C23
G
Source organism: Pelagibacteraceae bacterium AG-422-C23 (assembly GCA_003213695.1). Taxonomy (GTDB): domain Bacteria; phylum Pseudomonadota; class Alphaproteobacteria; order Pelagibacterales; family Pelagibacteraceae; genus Pelagibacter. The sequence continues at coordinate 2 of QCMO01000021.1, forward strand.
CAAATTATCCAAATAAATTTTTTTATTAGATAAAAGAGTTGCTGCCAAAATAGGCAGTGATGCATTTTTTGACCCTGATATTTCTATTTGTCCCTTGAGCCTATTTGCTCCAAAGACTTCTAATTTCTGCATGATTATACTTTAGGTAAAGTTACACCTGTTTGCCCCATATACTTACCATTTCGATCTGCATATGTTACCTCTGGTTTTTCATTTCCCTGGAGAAATATGAATTGAGCAACACCCTCATTAGCATAAATTTTTGCAGGTAATGGTGTTGTATTAGAAAATTCTAAAGTAACATAGCCTTCCCATCCTGGCTCAAGAGGAGTTACATTTACAATAATACCACATCTAGCATAAGTAGATTTGCCTAGACAAATTACTAAAACATTATCTGGTATTTTAAATTTTTCAACAGTTCTTGCAAGTACAAAAGAGTTTGGAGGAATAATACATTCTGACACATTTTTTGTTACGAAATTTGTTGGTTTAAAATTTTTTGGATCAACTATTTCAGAATTTACATTGGTAAATATTTTAAACTCATCAGATACTCTTGCATCATAACCATATGATGAGAGTCCATAAGAAATGCTATCACCTCTAATTTGTTTTTCCTCAAAAGGAGAAATCATTTGCTCATTTTTGGACATTTTTCTAATCCATTTATCTGACAGAACTGGCATTATCTAACCTTTTTTTTATTTTTTTTTTGGAATAACTTTCTTTTCTTTAAATTTTTTCTTAAAGCTAAACTTAATTTCTCATTATATTTATCTTTTGACCTCATTCTTTATCTGGGTTTGTAAGAAAGTCTAATGTGATTGGTTTAGATGCATCAAGTAATTTTTCATCTTTTTTTTTAAAACCCTCTTTAGCTAATCTTTTCGCTTTTTTTTCAGCAAGCTTTTTTTCTCTTTTTGCCTGCTTCTCCATCAGCTTAGCACTTTTAGTTGATTTATAATCGTAATGAATTCCCATAAAAATTCCTTAAGTAGATATAAATCATATTAGTCAAAAAATTAAGGCAATAATTTGAAAAAAATGCTTTATTATCAATAAAATACAATTTGCAATATTTGCTCCTGTAGTTAAATGGCATAACAAGTCCTTGGTAAGGACTAGTTCCCTGGTCAGTACAGGGTGGGAGCACCATCTTTAATTTTTGTAAAATAACTTTCTCAAAAAAACTGTTATTGCAATTAAACAAATAAAAATAATAAGAGGCAAATAAATGTCGGGTGAAGTAATTATATCGGTAATTTTTGGTGTTTCTAAATTTTGATCAATAATTTTATCTAACCCACTTCCTATTGCACTTAATAAAAAAACTTGAGGAAAAATACCCAAAAATGTTGCTAAAAAAAAGTTTGATGATTTCACATTAAACATGCAAGGAATTACATTTGATATCACAAAAGGTATTCCACCAATAAATCTGTAAATTAAAAGATAATTCAATTCTGATTTTTTAAACTTTTCTTCTAAAGCTTTAAATCTATTTAAAAATTTTTTTTCAATTAAATCTTTCAAAAAAAAATTTGCAAAAAGATAAAACAATGTAGCCCCAATTGATAATCCTGTAACCACAATAAGTGTACCTAGCCATTTACCAAAAATAAAACCTGCGAAAATCACAATAGGCGAAACAAATCCAGCGGCTAAAACCCAGATAATTGTAAAAAAAAGATAAAAGAAAGAAATTATTAATAAATTAGATTTTTTTAACTGATAGAAATAGTCTCTATTCTCTTTTATAAAATCATAGTTAGTTATTTCATGGATACTAAATTTAGAAAATAAATAATATAAAAATAAACTTATCAAAAGTAGGTAAAATACACCTATATATATTTTAACCTTTTTAGCTTTTTCCATAATTTATTATCCTTATTATAAAATCTTCTATTTGCTATTTATATATATAATTACTATAAAGAGCCAAATTTAATAAAAATTAACCACATTTTATGAAAAGAACATACCAACCATCAAAGATTAAAAGAGCAAGGAAACATGGCTTTAGATCAAAAATGAAAACTAAAGGTGGAAAAAAACTTTTGGCACGAAGAAGGGCTCGAGGAAGAAAGTCTTTAACAGTATCTGGTTAATTAAATGAAAAGCAAAATACTTGCTCTTTCCAAAAATGAAGAATTTAAATATTTGCTTAAACAAAAAAAACAATCAAATAAATATGTAACTATTTTTTTTGGTTTTTTAATTAACAAAAGTAAAAAAAAAATTTAAATATCAGTTTCGTTGCAAAAAAAAAAATTGGAAATGCAGTCAAAAGAAATAAAATTAAAAGGCGTTTGAGGAATGTGATCAATGAGGCTGTTAAAAAAATGTCAATAAAATTTGACTATTCATATCTTGTTATTGCTAAGCCAACTATGTTAAACAGTGATTTTAAAAATATAAAAGAAACCTTATTTCGGGAATTTAAAAGAATTAAATAATGAAAATAATTAATCAAATTTTTATCATTCCTATCAAGCTTTATAAATTTTTATTGAGTCCATTCTTTTATAACTCATGCAAATTTGAACCGTCTTGTAGTAGCTACTGTTTAGAATGTTTTGAAAAATATAATTTTGTTAAAGCAATCTATAAATCAGTATCAAGAATTTTAAGATGCAATCCTTGGTTTGGACATGGTGGACATGATCCAGTAGAAAGAAAGGATGTGGTATAACTTTGGATTCTAAAAATGTCATAGCTGCTATCGCGTTATCTTCAGCTGTAATTGTTTTATACTCTTTGTTTTTTGTACCCGAGCAATCAGCAATAAAACAAAATGTAGCAGAAAAAAATAAAATTGAACAAAATACTGATACACCATCTTTAGATGAGAAAGAAACTTTAGTTCAAGTTTCAAGAGATGATGCATTAAAAGAAAGTAAAAGAGTTCAGTTTGAAAATCAAAGTATTATTGGATCAATATCCCTTAAAGGTGCCTCAATTGATGACTTAACTTTTAAAGATTATAATACTGAACTTGAAAGTAATGAAAAAATTATACTCTTGGCCCCAAAAAATATTGAAGATGGTTATTTAATTGAAAGTGGTTTTGTTACTTCAGATAAGAATGTTGATATTCCTAATGCTGAAACAATTTGGTCTTTAAAAGGAAACAATAAATTAACTAATAAATCCTCAATTAAATTATCCTGGACAAACAAACAAGGCTTAACATTTGAAAAGGAAATTTCATTAGATGATAAATTCTTATTCACTATTAAACAAAAAGTAATAAATTCTACAAGTAATAAGTATGATTTTTATTCTTATGGTCAAATTATAAGAAACAAAATTCCAGAGGATTTATTAAATTTTTTTATTCTTCATGAAGGTCCAATTGCAACCCTGGATGATGAGCTAATAGAAGAGGATTATGATGATATTCAAGAAAAAAAGTTTTCAAAAACTTCTCAAAAAGGTTGGCTTGGAATCTCGGATAAATTTTGGATAACATCAATAATTCCACCTAAAGGAAAAGAGTTTAAAACTACATTTGATTATAAAAAAAAATTTAGAGCAAATTTTATTGCTACAGATCCTATAGAATTAAAAGAAAATGGAACTATTGAAGAAGAACTACAAGTTATAGTTGCTGCTAAAAGAGTAGATATAATTGATGGTTATGCAGAAACTCTCAAAATTGATAAATTTGATTTAGTAATCGATTGGGGTTTTTTGTATTTTATAACTAAACCTCTTTTCTTTGGAATTGATTATTTTTTCAAATTATTAGGTAATTATGGATTAGCAATTATTGCTATTACAATTTGCATTCGATTAGCTTTTTTTCCATTAGCTAACTTTTCTTTCAGAAGTATGGCTAAGATGAAAGCACTTCAGCCTGAAATGGTTAGACTAAAAGAACTTCATAAAGATGATAAAATGAAACTGCAGCAGGAAATGATGGCTTTATATAAAAAAGAAAAAGTTAATCCAATGTCAGGATGTTTACCAATTTTAGTGCAGATACCAGTATTTTTTGCTTTGTATAAAGTTTTATTCGTTACAATTGAAATGCGTCACATGCCCTTCTATGGATGGATACATGACTTAAGCGAGCGAGATCCAACAAGTATATTCAATTTGTTTGGACTATTACCTTATGATGTTCCTTCATTCCTAGTTATAGGAGCGTGGCCAGTAGCAATGGGAGTTTCGATGTGGATACAACAAAAACTTAATCCTGCACCTACAGATGCAATACAGGCAAAGATATTTATGTTTTTTCCTCTTTTTCTAACTGTAATACTTGCGCCTTTCCCAAGCGGGCTAGTTATTTACTGGACGGTAAATAATATTTTAACTATGGCCCAACAAGTGTTCATCATGAAACGAACAACTGTTAAAACTGTAACTTAATGTCAAAGATTACAGAGGAAGAAATTAAAAAAATCTTACCATTAAAAGGCCCTTCTTTTGAAGAAGTAAAAAAATATTTAGATAAATATAACGAAGAATATATAATTATTAAATGTGGTGGTAGTGTTTTAGTTGATCAAAATTTATTAAATAATTTTATTAATGATATTTCGGTCCTGAACAAATTGGGTTTTATACCTATTGTTATTCATGGTGGTGGTAAGAGAATTTCAAATAAATTAAACGAGTCTGGAATTAAAAGTAATTTTATCAATGGATTAAGAGTTACTGATAAAAAATCAATTACCATTGTTGAAGAAGTTTTAATTAACTTTAATGAAGAAATAACAGAAGCCTTAAAAAAAAATAGTTGTGATAGTCAAGGTGTAACAAATAAAAAAAATAATATTCTACTTGTTGAACAAGAGAATAAGGAACTAGGTTTTGTTGGTTCTCCAAAAGAAATAAACCAATCAATCATAGAACAAATAGTAAAAGAAAAAAAAGTTCCTGTAATAGCTCCTTTAGGTCTAGATAAAGATAATCAAGTTTTCAATATCAATGCTGATACGGCTGCAGGTGCTATTGCAAAAAAACTTAATGCTAGAAGACTTATTATTATGAGTGATGTTGAGGGTGTGTTAGATAGTAACAAAAAATTAATATCTGAGATCGATACAATTAAAATTAATGAATTAATAAGAAATAAAACAATAAGTGGTGGTATGATTCCAAAAATTAATAACTGTTTAGATGTTGCAAGTAATGGCGTTAAAGGAGTTTGTATTATAGATGGACGTTTAAATCACTCAATCTTGTTTGAATTACTTTCGGACAAAGGCTCAGGAACTCTTATAAGATTATGAACCTTAAAGAAAAAAAATATTTACTTTTAGACCTTGACGGAGTTTGTTATGGTAAGCACAATAATTATTCTTTAGAAAAAGTATTTGGTCAAGTATCACAAAGAATGACCAAATTTATTTCAGAGAGGCTTAAAATAGATATCGAAGCTGCAAAAGAACTTCAAACCAATTATTTTTATAAATACAATACAAGTTTAAATGGTCTTATGATTCATCATAACATACCACCACAAGAATTTTTAAAATATGTACATACAATCGATCTTTCATTTATGAAAGAAGATATTATTATGAGAAGGGAACTAGAGCAATTAGATATGGAAAAATTTATTTTTACCAATGGAAGTGCTGAGCATGCAGAAAATATTTTAACCCACCTTGGAATATATGACTTATTTGGTCGAGATAAAGTATTTGATATAGAAGACGCTGGTTACATACCTAAACCTGAGGCAAAAACTTTTGATCTTATGGTTAAAAAATTCGGTATTAATCCCAAAGAAACAGTCTACATAGAAGATATTGCAAAGAATCTTAGTATTGGACATAAACGTGGCTGTACAACTGTTTGGTTAATTAATGATGAGCATTTTGGAAAGATAGATTCTGACAAAGATTATATTTCTCATAAAATTGAAAATCTGTCTTTATTTCTTAAGGAAATAAGGTTATTAAAAAGTCAATAAATTATGTCTTTAGAAAAAATTATTAATGATGCCTGGGAAGCTAAAGATCAGGTGAACCAAAATTCAGATCAAGAACTCAAAGATGCTATCAATCAAGTAATCAATGATTTAGATAGTGGTAAATCAAGAGTTGCGGAAAAAATTAATGGTGAATGGATAACTCACCAACATTTAAAAAAAGCTATCATGTTAAGTTTCAGAATTTATCCTATGGAAAATTTAAATGGTCCATATAGCAGCTGGTATGACAAAGCACATTTACTAAAAGGTAAAACTGCTGGATGGTCCAAGGATGATCATGAAAAAGCAGGTTTTAGAATGGTTCCTAACTCACCTGTAAGAAAAGGATCTTTTGTTGGAAAAAATGCTGTGCTGATGCCATGCTACGTAAATATTGGTGCCTACATTGATGAGGGAACAATGATTGATACATTTGCTAGAGCGGGAAGTTGTTGTCAAATAGGAAAAAATTGTCATATTTCTGCAGGCTCAGGCGTTGGTGGTGTTTTAGAACCAGCTCAAGCTTTGCCGACTATAATTGAGGATAATGTTTTTTTAGGAGCTATGTCAGAGGTAGTTGAAGGTGTGATTGTTGGAGAGGGCTCAGTTTTAAGCATGGGAATGTATATTGGTCAATCAACTAAAATAGTTGATAGAAAAACTGGAAAAATTTCTTATGGAAAAATTCCACCATACTCTGTCGTTGTTCCAGGATCATTACCTGATAAAAATAATTCATCTGCACCATCGTTATATTGTGCAGTAATAATCAAACAAGTTGACGAAAAAACAAGATCAAAAACTTCTATTAACGATCTTTTACGAGATTAATAATGAAATCTTTAAACGAATTACAATTAGCTAAAGAGCTAATCAAATTTCCATCAATAACTCCAGTTGATGCTGGTGTAATGAAATTTCTAGAAAAGAAATTAAAAAAATTAGGTTTCAAAACAAAAATACTAGAATTTAAAGAAAAAAACTTTAAACCTGTAAAAAATTTATATGCAAGACTAGGGACAAAAGGACCTAATTTTTGTTATGCTGGTCACTTAGATGTAGTGCCTCCAGGAAATATAAAGGATTGGACAATTGATCCTTTTAGACCATCTGTAAAAAAAGGGCATTTAATTGGAAGAGGTGCTAATGATATGAAAAGTTCTATTGCATCTTTCGTCTCAGCTGTGAGCAAATTTTTAAATGAAAATAAAAACTTTAAAGGTTCAATCAGCTTATTAATAACCGGTGATGAAGAAGGTGACGCAATAAATGGGACAAAAAAAGTTGTAGAATATTTAAAAAAAAAGAGAGAGAGAATTAATTTCTGTTTAGTAGGAGAGCCTACAAATCCAAATAAATTAGGTGAAATGATAAAAATTGGTAGAAGAGGCAGCTTAACAGGTAGACTGAAAATATTTGGTTTACAAGGACACGTAGCATATCCACATAGAGCAAATAATCCTTCGACAACAATTGTTGAAATTTTGAAATTACTTAAAGAAATTAGATTTGATAAGGGCACAAAAGATTTCCAACCTACTAATTTAGAAGTGACTAAAATAAGTATAGATAACAAGGCAGACAATGTTATTCCTGGGACTGCTGAGGCAACCTTTAATATAAGATTTAATAATAAACATTCATCAAATTCTATCAAAAAAAAACTAAATAAAATTTTTAGTAAGATGAGTAAAAAAAATAAATCTAAGTATGAAATCAAATATAAAGTTTCTGGTGAAGCATTTCTGACAAAAACAAATAAGACAACTTTTATGGTTCAAAATGTTGTAAAAAAAATCACTAAGATTATGCCAAAATTATCTACCACAGGTGGAACTTCAGATTTAAGATTTATAAAAGAAATATCACCAGGCTTAGAATTTGGTTTGGTAGGGAAAACTATGCACAAAGTTGATGAAGCAGTATCTTTAAAAGATTTAAAAAATTTGACAAAGATCTATCAAAATATTTTACAAAATTACTTTAAGTGAAAACTGGTTTAATTATTTCTAATACATATCAAAATCATGATACTGGTCCTGGACATCCTGAGCAAATAGCTAGAGTTTCGGTTATCATTGAGAACTTTAAAAAATATAATAATAAAAATATCTTTTGGAAAAAGCCCTCTATTATTTCTGATGATATTATAAAAGATACCCATGAAGCTAGCTATGTTGATCTAGTAAAAAATTCTTTTCCAACTAAAGGTTTTTCATCACTTGATGGCGATACAATTATTTCTCCTGGAAGTAAAAAGGCAACTTTTGATGCAGCAGGATCAATTATTGCGGCAATAGATGGTGTACAAAATAAGGAGTTTGCAAATGCCTTTTGTGGTGTTCGTCCGCCTGGTCATCATTGTAATCAAAATAAAGCAGCGGGTTTCTGTATATTAAATAATGTTGCTATTGGTGCAAAATATTTACTAAAAAAATATAAATATAATAAAATTGCTATTATAGATTTTGATGTTCATCATGGCAATGGAACACAAGATATTTTTTATGACAACAAGCATGTTTTATTCATTTCAACACATCAATATCCTTATTATCCTGGAACAGGATCTGAAAAAGAAAAAGGGAAATTTAATAACATTTATAATATCCCATTACCTGCTGGTACAAATTCTGAAGAATATTTAAATGCTTTTGAATTTGCTTTAAAAAGATTAAAAGAATTTCGACCTGAATTTGTTCTGATTAGCGCAGGATTCGATGGTCATGCTGCAGATCCCCTTGCACAATTTAAACTTAGTACAGATGATTATTATGAAATAACAAAAAGAATACTTGAAACTTCAAAAGAATTTTCTAATGGAAAGGTCATTTCAATTCTTGAGGGAGGATATGATTTGCAAGCACTTAAGGATAGCGCCAAAAGACATGTTGATGCATTATTAGAATTCAATTGATAATTTATTAATAAATTATAAATACCTCATCATGAAATTATATAAAATAAAGAAATCTAAAATTGATAACAAAGGTCGTGGTCTATATGCAACAAAAGATATTAAAGCTGGAACTAAAATTATTAATTACATAGGAAAAATTTTAACAAACAAAAAAGTAGATGAGTCCGACAAATTTGATAATAAAAAGCCTATATATTTATTTACACTAAATAAAAAATATACTTTAGATGGGGATTTCAAATGGAATACGGCTGGATTGATTAATCATTCATGTAATAACAATTGTGATTACGAAGGAAAAGGTCTTAAAATTTGGGTTACAGCAATAAAAGATATTAAAAAAGGTGAAGAATTTACTTGCGATTATGGTTTTGGTTATGATGAAGACTATAAGCAATTTCCATGTAAATGTGGAGCAAAAAATTGTTGTGGTTATATTGTTAGAGCAGAATCAAGATGGCGGATTAATAAAAAATATTCCATGTCTAGCACAAAAAAATTAATAAATAATTTTCGCTAAGAATAATCCTTCAGGAGGGGCAGGAGGTGCGCATAAAATTCTTTTTTTTGATTTCATTACATTTCTAAATTTTTTTAATGACCATTTATTTTCTCCAAGATATTTTAAGCAACCAACCATTGAACGAACTTGTTGTTGTAAAAAAGATTGAGATCTAAATTCTATTTCTATTTTATTTTTAAATGATTTTATTTTTACTACTTTCATTGTTTTTATTGGACTTTTGGCTCTACAACTTGAAGCTCTAAATGTTGAAAAATCTTTAGTCCCAACTAAATTTTTTGCACCTTTTTTCATAGTTACTAGGTCAAGTTTATTCATTATGTGCCAACATTTATTTTTATCCAAAACTGGTCTGCTTAATTGATTTATAATTACATATTTATAAACTCTTATTTTAGCCGAAAACCTTGCATGAAAGTCTTTTTTTCTTTTTCTAATTTTAAGAATTGAAATACCATCTTTACTCAAAAAATGATTCATAGATTTTAAAAATTTATCAAATTGCTTAATTTCATTATTACATTCAAAATGTGCTGATTGTTCAATCGCATGCACACCAGTATCTGTTCTGCCTGATCCTTGAAGTATAATTTTTTCTTTCAAAAGATTTGAAATTTTTTTTTGAATAAGTCCTTGAATAGTCTTTCCTTTTTTTTGAACTTGCCAACCTCTAAAATTTGTACCTATATACTCGACTAATATTTGATATTTATACATTAGGAATTATTGAACCTTTTTTAATTTTTGATCCAAGCATAAATTCACCAATCTTTTGTGGGTTTTTCCCTTGTCTTTGAATTTCAAGAATTTTAACAGATTGTTTATTGCTACAAGCTATTTCTAACCTGTCAGAAATTACTTCACCAATTTTGCCTACTCCATTACCTTTTTCCGCTTTTAAGATTTTATATCTTTCTCCGCTATAACTAAAAAAAGCACCGGGTGTAGGATATAATCCATTTATCATTCCAATAATTTTACAAGCTCTTTCACTCCAATTAATTTGACCTTCTTTTTTATCAATTTTTTTTGCGTAGGTTGCTTTTGAATGATCTTGTTCTTTGAATTTTGCTTTATCCTCTAAAATATCATCTATGTTGTCTAAAATTTTTTCTGCTGCAAGAACAGATAATTTTTCTGAGATTTCTTGAGCATTTTGATTTTGATTCAATTTCAATTTATAAATGTTACTCACAGGTCCACTATCTAAATTCTCCTCAATTTTCATAATACTTATTCCTGTTTCGTCATCTAAATTCATTATCGATCTTTGTATGGGTGCAGCTCCTCTCCAAGAGGGGAGTAATGAGCCATGAATATTTATAAATCCTTTTTTTGTTAGAGAAAGATAATTTTTCGGAATAATTTGACCGTATGCAACTACGATTGCAAGATCAGCATTCAATTCTTTTATAAATTCAAATTCTTCTTTATTATCTTTTAAAGTTATTGGAGACCTAAAATCTATATTAAGTGTCTCAGAAATGCCCTGGACGGGGGATTTATTAATTTTCTGACCTCGTTTTGATTTTTGTGGAGGTTGAGTATAAACAACCGAAATAGGGTAACCATTTTGATAAAGTGATTTTAAAATTGGTACAGCAAATAATGGTGTACCCATAAAAATAATTTTTTTTGACATTTATCAGACAACTATCCGAGTAGATTTTATTTTAGATAGTTTTTTAATAATCATAGATTTTTTTAATTTGGACAAATAATCTATAAAAAGGATACCTTCTAAATGATCCATTTCATGTTGGATACATGTTGCTAAAAGACCTTCCGCATTTAATATTTTTTTTTTACCATTGTAATCTAAATATTCAACGTCACATTTTTTTGGTCTATCAATTTCTGCAAATTGATTTGGAACAGACAAACATCCTTCTTCATAAGTTGATTTGATCGTATCTTTATTTTTGATTATAGGATTTACAAAATATCTTGGCTCTTTTTTGTTTTCATCTTTACTGATATCCATAACTATTATCCTTTTTGGAATTCCTATTTGGATTGCAGCAAGACCAATTCCATTTGCAGCATACATAGTTTCTAACATATCATCCATTAATTGCTGCTCTTCTTTCCCTACTTGTTTAACAGGTTTAGATATTTGTCTTAATAGTTGATTGGGTTCTACAAGAATAGTTTTAACTGTCATACAAAATCTATTTTAATATAATTTTTAAACTTTTAAAGGAAGAACTTTTAATAAAATTTTATTTCTTATAATATCAATGTTTAATTGATTTAATGCTCTAATAATAAAATAAATTGTTTCCTCATCAATTCTGTCTATTCTATCCTGACCTATTACTTCAACTATTCTTAATAATGATGCTCCTATTTCATTATTATTTACCATTACTTGTATGTCAGAAGGTACTTCTGTGTCATCAACTTCATATAAATCATCATATTTTTTAGAAATCTCTATTCCATCGAACTTGAGAGATTCTATAAATATTTGATCTTTTTTAGAAAAAAAATATTTTTTGTTTTTTTTTATTTTTTTTAAAAAATTTTCTACATCTTTTTCAATTTTAGATTTAGAGTAATCTCCATTAAAATAATTAATAAGCTTTGATTGATGTAGAATGTCTTTATTGAATTTAATATCACTTACTTTTGCTTCCTTAATTTCAATGTTAGTGTAATAGAAGCTGGTTAAATTATCTGGTATATCCGTTGGATTTATTTTTTCCAAAAATTCTTTTAATTCTGTGTCAAATGCATTCTCTATCTTGCTTTGTTTAAATAAATCTTTCAATAATTTTAGTAATTTCAGTTTTTCAACCATTTCAGACTCTAATAATATCTTTTGATAAATTAAAGCTCGAGCTTCAATTTTTGATAAAGACTTATAATTACTTTCTGCATTTAAAAGCTGATTAATATTAAATTGAAATCTTTTATATATTTCTAACAAATCTTTTTCAGGATAATCTTTGTTATGTGTTGCCTTTTCTAGAGTTGTAATTTTATCTATTTCAGAAATTTCAATTTTACTAAATGATCCTAACAAGTTTGATGATGAAAGATATTTCCAAATAATTTTACTTGTTTTTTCATTTGGCTCAAAATTAAAGTTTGGGTTAGTCTTATGCGCTAAATGAAAATCAAAAATTGATTCTTCTGATATAGAGATGTCAATTTCTGATGAATATCCTAACAAGTAATTTATTTTTTTTTCAAAGTATTTGTCCTTAAAACCCAATTCTTTTTTCAAGTCCAAAATTAGTTGTGCCTCATTTTTTTTGCCTGCAACTATTAAACAATATATATTGTATTTTGATATATAATCATCCTCAATTGGTTTTGAATTTTCTGAAAATATTTTACAGGCTTTATCTATATTTGAATCTGATAAGTGTTTATCTAAAAAATACTTTGTAAGCTTAGGATGAAAATTAATAGCTTGATTTTTAACTAGATATTCTTCAATTAATTGCAAATCTGAGTTTTTAATTAACCAGCTTGTTCTCATATTAAGAAATTCTTTTTCAGTTATGTTTTTCCCTGGAAAATGTGAATTTGTTAATAAAACAACTTTCATTAATTCATTAGCATCATTTGATAAATTAATTTTGTCTAATCTTAAAAAAATATTTTTTAATTGATCACCATCTGAATTTGACCACATATCAATACTCAAATCGTGATCTTTTGGATCATATAGACCGTATATTCTTGTTTCTTTTTTAATTAATGAATCCTCTAACTTGATTGTGCTATCTTTTTTTTTTGATTGTAGACTATAAATATCTGACTTAGTTTCAATTTCAGAAATATCAGTAATATTAGTGGAGTTATTTAGTGACGAATTCTCATCAGTTTTTTTTTTTTCTATATTCCAAATATCAACTGGTTGATCTTCAGCATAAACATTAAGACTTAGGAGTGTAATGAATATAATTGAAAAATTTTTTTTATTTAACAATCTTAAGATTTTCATTAGGAATAATTTTTTCTATTTCTTTTTTTGGAGCTGGAAAATCAATTTTATTAAGCACAAAAACAATTCCTAAAATTATCACTAAAGCTAAGGCTAGTTTTAACATCAGGCCAAAAATATTTAATCTCGAACTTGTTTTTTTTATAAATTGC
>QCMO01000022.1 GCA_003213695.1 Pelagibacteraceae bacterium AG-422-C23
AGCAGTTTTGTATGACTATATTGTTGGAAGAGTAAGCAAAGGAAAATTGAGAAGTAAGATCAAATTCAATACTAGAGTAGTAAATACAGTTTACAAAAATGATAAATTTGAAGTTAGTTATCAAGATAAAATTAATGATAAAGTATTAAAAGATAAATTTGATTTTGTGGTAGTATCTACTGGACATTTTTCAGTTCCATTCATTCCAGAATATGAAGGGATGAACTCTTTTCCTGGAAGGATTATGCATTCCCATGATTTTAGAGATGCGGAAGAATTTAGAAATAAAAATGTAATTGTTTTAGGAAGTAGTTATTCTGCTGAAGATGTGGCTCTTCAATGTAATAAATATGGAGCAAAAAGTGTAACTATTGGATACAGACATAATCCAATGGGATTTAAATGGCCAAAAGGAATGAAAGAAGTTCATTACCTAGATAAATTAGAGGGAAAAAAAGCAATTTTTAAAGATGGTACAGAGCAAGAAGCAGATGTTGTAATTTTATGTACTGGTTATCTTCATCATTTTCCTTTTTTGGAGGAAAATTTACAATTAAAAACTAGAAACAGACTTTATCCACCAAAATTATACAAAGGTGTTGTTTGGCAAGATAATCACAAACTTTTATATCTTGGTATGCAAGATCAATTTCATACATTTAATATGTTTGACTGTCAGGCTTGGTATGCAAGGGATGTAATAATGAATAAAATAAAAATCCCAAATGATAAGGAAATTGAAAGTGATATTAATAAATGGGTTGCAATGGAGGAAAAATTAGAAAATCCAGATCAAATGATCGATTTCCAAACTGAATATACAAAAGAACTTCATAAAATGTCTGATTATCCAAAAATTGATTTTGAATTAATTAGAAAGCATTTTAAGGAGTGGGAACATCATAAAGTTGAAGATATTTTAACTTATAGAAATAAGTCTTTTTCTTCACCTGTAACGGGATCTGTTGCTCCAATTCATCATACTCCATGGGCAACAGCTATGGATGACTCATTAAAAACTTTTTTAGATAAATAAATTAAAATTAATCAATACCTAGGTGTTTCTTTCTTTTTTCAACATAAGCTCTAATTAAATTATCAAATATCAAAGCGATAAAGGCTACGCATATACCAAGTGTTAATCCAATACCCGCACCTTTTTTATCTGATAATGCTTTTAAAATATACTGACCTAAATCCTCTGTACCAATGAATGCTCCAATAATTACCATGAATAATGCAAATACTATAGTTTGGTTTATTCCAAGCATCATATGTGGAAATGCTAAAGGAAATTCTATTTTAGTTAATCTTTGAAACTTATTTACACCTGACATGGTTGCAGCATCATGCAAGCCTGCTGGAACACTTCTAAGTCCTTCAATTGTATATCTAGTTGCAGGTATAGTAGCATAAACTATAACTGCAATTAATACTGATGTATCAGTTATACCAAATAACATCATTACAGGTATTAAATATACAAAAGATGGGAATGTTTGAAAGATATCACATACACCTAACATAAATTTTGCAGATTGTTTATTCTGAAAACATAAGGTTCCGACTGTAAATCCGATAGCACAAGATACAATTACTCCAAAAGTTGCCATGTAAGTAGTTACTAATGCTCTGTCCCACCAAGGACTTAATGCAATAAATAATGTTAAACCACAAACTACTAAGGCTGAACGCACCCCACCAATTAAGTATCCTGCACCTACAACTAATACTATAGTGGCAATTGCGGGCATTCTTAAATACAGCGCCCTCATTGGTTGAAGCACCTCTTGAATCAACCAAGTATTAAATGCCTTGATATATACAAAGAAAGTTTCAAAAATCCAGTCTACACCTTTATTCCAAAAATCAGCTGTTGAGATACCTTTATTATGTGGAATTTCAAATAAGTAATTGAATGTCCCTTTGAACAAAAAGGTTCCAATGTAAGCAAGTAATAATCCAATAACTACTGTCGCAGCAAAAAATAATAAATTTTTATTTCTTTGAAAAAATGTGAGATTGCCAAAATAATCCTCTTGCTTATTTGCCCAAGCTAAAGACATCTTATCTAATAAAATGGCAATCAAACTAATACACAATCCAGCCTCTAGAGCTAATCCAATATTCAACTGGTTTAATGCTAATAGTAGATTAAATCCTAAACCTTTTGCTCCAATAAAAGCTGAAATAACTGCCATTGAAAAACAAACCATAATAACTTGGTTTACTCCAATTAAAATATCTCTCCTTGCAGTTGGAATTAACACCTTAAACATTAATTGAAAATTGTTACAGCCACTCATTCTACCAGCTTCAATAACTTCTGGCGGTACAGCTCTTAAACCTAGTATAGTTAATAATATCATCGGAGGCACAGCAACAACCATAGTTATTATTACTGCAGCATGATCACCAACACCAAAAAGAACTAACGCAGGTACTAGTACTGCGTATTGTGGCATTGTTTGCATCACTAACAATATTGGATATAATGCTTTTTCAACACGTTTACTTTTAAATGCTGCTATCCCTAAACCTAAGCCAAAAATAAATGATAAAGGTGCTGCAACTAGTATAAATGATAGAGTTTGCATTGAGGGTTTCCATTGACCAAATATAGAAATGTAAACCATCGTTAGACCTGCAAACAAAGCTAAACCTTTGCCACTTAATTTATAAGAAAGTAAAGTTGCACCTGCTGCAACAATTGTCCATGGTAACCCTGGTAGTTCAGCCCAAGGATTCTTATCTATCCAATCCCAACTACTAAAAGCTACTATAGTTTCAAGACCTCCCAATAAAATCTCTCTTATTAATTGTATTAGAAAAGTCATAAATGCAGTTATGTTTCTACTTATCTGTAAGACCAGAGGACGACTTTTAAATTCTTGAGTATCTTCATTCCAAACTTCAATTGGCATCCATTCGTTCATTAAAAAAAATAACGAGTCGTTTATCCAAATTGGCAACCATCCAAGCAATGGAGGTAATCTCCAAAAAACATCAAAAGCATAGTATCTTACTTCTTTACCTAAAAATACATAGCTGCTCTGATTAGGATCTTTTACAAATTCTGCTTGACCACGAATGAATTTATAAGTTTCAGGAACTTCAATGGCAAAACATAAAGCAAAAAATACAATTAATAAAAATAACCATTGAAAAGTTTTTGGATATTTTTTCAAAAGTTCCATAATTAATTATTATTTTTTCTTCCTCCAAAAACTGTATTGATTATTTTAGTAGGATTTATAGAGCCAATTATGTTGTTGTTATTATCTACTACAGCTACTGATTTTTCTTGAGTAAGAATTTTCTCAGCAACATTCTCTATAATTTCATCTTTTGAAACTTTTAAATCTCCTAGATTATCTTTTGTTTTATCCATAACATCTGCAATTAATAAAACTTTCTCTCTAGGCACTTCTTCTGTGAATTTTCTCACATATTCAGTTGCCGGATTTAATACAATGTTAGCCGGTGTATCTAATTGCTCAATAATACCATCCTTCATAATTGCAATACGATCTGCAAGTTTTAAAGCCTCATCAAAATCATGAGTAATAAACATAATTGTTTTTTGTAATTTTTCCTGAAGTCTTAAAAACTCATCTTGCATTTCTTTTCTAATTAATGGATCTAAAGCAGAAAAAGGTTCATCCAAAAACCATATATCAGGCTCAACTGCTAAAGATCTAGCTATACCTACTCTTTGTTGTTGTCCTCCAGATAATTCTCTTGGAAAATAATTTTCTCTTCCATCAAGTCCAACCAACTTAACCATATCCATTGCTTTGCTTATACTATCTTCAGTTTTGACACCTTTAATTTGAAGTGGAAAAGCTATATTTTCAACTACAGTTTTGTGTGGAAGCAAAGCAAAACTTTGAAAAACCATTCCCATTTTATTTCTTCTAAGATCGATGAGATCTTTGTTATTTAATTGTAATAAATCTTGGCCTTCTATAAAAATTTTTCCACCTGTTGCATCAGTTAATCTAGAAATACATCTTAACAACGTTGATTTACCTGAGCCAGATAAACCCATAACAACCAACATCTCTCCTTTAGAAACTTCAAATGAAGCATTATTTACACCAACTATGCATCCATTTTCTTGAAAAGTTTTAGCATCAACATTGCCATTTGAATCTTTAAGCATCTTTTCAGCATTTGCTCCAAAGATTTTATAAACATTTTCACATTTAATTACTGGTTCAGACATAAATTTCAATTAAGTTATATGAAATTAAGATAAAATTAAATCCATAATATCGTTGTTTTTCCTCCTTAAAAATTTTTAATATAATAAACTCTTGTATCAATCCCTGTGCTTAAAAAACTTAATGCTTCCCCACTAACAGATACTGACTCATTAACTCCAACATTATCTCCACTTACAGTAAAACCTGCATAGCATTTATTTTTCTCTTCATCCCACTTTACAAAAGTTTCATCAATTTTATTACCATTAATTGTATAAATTTCGTGTGCTCTAAAATTTAAAAAATTTGCACCCATAATTGCTCTTTGAGGAATTAGTTTTGTAGCTTTACAAACCTGTTCATATACTTCATCTGTTAATTTATAATGATCAGTATCATCAAAAGTTACTAATATCCCAGAAGGTAATTTAGATATTAATTCGCTTAATTTTTTCTCTTGTGCAATTCTTTCTTCCTCTAGTTTCATTTTTCTTACAAGCTCATCGCCCCCACCAAACATACTATTTAAGATAGAAAATGAAAAAAATATAATAATTAGTATGAGTACCAATCCTCCAAATTGTTTTACACTTTCTGGTAAATCCTTAATCTTATTTAAATAATTTTCATTTGACATTATTCTTGCAACTTTCCATTTTTCCATATGCCCGATTTCTGTGTTCCATCTGAAGAAGTAAAAGTTCCTTTTCCATTCATAAATCCTTTTGCCCATTCACCTTCATAAGTTGAGCCATCAGGAAAAGTTAAAACACCAATACCACTCCACTCACTATTCTTAAACTCACCTTTGTAGATGTATCCATTTGGCCAAGTTTCAACTCCTTGACCATTTTTTTTAGTTCCTACCCATTCTCCTTCGTAAGTAGTTTTATCTGTATAAACCCATTTACCAAAACCATTTTCACAATTTCCCTCTTTACATCCAGTGCTACGTGCTAAAGCAACTGATGTAATTAAAAAACTGAGAACTATGCTAAAGAGAAATTTTTTCATAATCATAGTTTACACAAAATTTATCAAAAAAAAATCAGACTTTTTGGTCTCGTTTAATACATAAATATATTGAAATATATTTTTCTGCATTTTCACTTTTTAAATTTCTTGTAATTTCATGAATCAATTCTCCTGTTTTTCTTGTTATAATGCCTGACTCTGAATAATTGTTTTCTTGATCAATAGATTTAAATAAAACTACGTCTTTATTAACGACTTTAACGTTTAAATTTGCTGACTCTGAAAGAAACAATGACAATCCTTTAACTAAAAGAGTTTCTGGCTTTTTTGAAAGAATTTTGAATTTCTCTAAACCTTTTTCATTTAAATCTTTGGCTAAAAAAGTTTGATAATTATATTCTGAATTTTTAATTATTTTTTTTTCTAGATCACAAACAAACTCAAGATCAATATTCTCATTAATGTTTACATCTTTTGCTAAAGTTTGACTAAAAAATAACAAACTAATGAATATGCTTAAAAAATATTTGTTCATCCAATTTTTTTAAAAAAAAATCTCCCCCAACATTGTTGGGAGAGATTTAAAGATTTAATAGCTCTTAACCTTATTTAGTAAAAGCTTTCCAAACTTTCTTGTTCTTCTTCAGCCATTTTTTAGCTGCATCTTCATGAGTCATTTTGTCAACGTCAACTAAAGCTGCCATTGCACCAATTTGACTTGTTGTGAAAGAAAGTTTTTTGAACATCGCTGCTGCTGCAGGATGAGTTTTTGGAAAATCAGCGTTAACTGCTTTTTTCAAATAACCATCAGGCGAACCACATTTTCCATCTCCACCATCTTCAGGTCTACAACCTGCTGTATATGGAGGAAAGTCGATAAATGTAAAACCAGCACCATCAGTAAAATTAGGTGTCCAGTTAAAGATGATTGTTCCTCTTCCTTCTTTTTCAGCTGCTACTAACTCTGCCCAAAGTGCATCAGCACTTCCAGCAAATTTAACCCACCAAAGATCTCCTAAACCTAAAGCATCAACCCTTTGTGGAATTAAGTCACCATGCCAAGTTTGTGGACCTTCCAACATTCTTCCTTTTCCATCCGGAGAGTCAGGTGTTGTAAAGTTTTTAGCACAGTCAGGATTTTTTAAAGCAGTCCAGTCTGGTAATCCAGGACATAGTCCTTTTTCAGCAACCCAGTTTGGATATCCCATATCTTCAAGTGTTCTTGCTTCATGGTCACCCCAATCAAGCAATCCACCTTTATCCAATGCAGTTGTGAACGATTTACCAAAAGCAGATTCCCACACTTCGTGAGATATAGTTACGTCGCCAATTCTAATTGACTCGTATACTGCTTGTGAGTCAGCGTTAACATATTTAACATTATTTCCCATATCTTCTAAGATTCCACCAATAACATAGGCCATCACAATTTGGCTTGACCAGTTATGTGTTGGGATCACGATAGGTTTCTTACTATCTGCAGCGTTTGAAATTCCAGCAAAACTTACTACTGAGATTATCATTGCAGATATCAATGATATTATTTTTCGCATTTATTCCCCTTTCTTAATATTAAGTGTGAATAGTATGTGCCTAAGTAAAATGATAGTCAACCACTAGATATTTATATAATATAACAATAGATTATAAAAAATGTCGCAAACTACTTTAGATATTAAAGAGCCAGGTTTAAACGTGCTACCACCTGGGGTTGAAAGGCACGTTGTAAATGCAGGCGGACTGACTGGTTTACAAGTTTTTCCAGATGATGAGATAGAAATTATTAATGATGAAGGAAATCAAATTTGTGAAATAGTTTGTTTTGATAAAGATGGAAAATCTGAGCTTGGAATTTTAAATCAAAAAGAAAATAGTAAAAAAAGTTTTATTAAAGAAATACTTAATAGAAAAGACGAAAGTTCTTTAGTCACAAATCTCCAATTAAAGAAAAGAAATTTAGACATAAATAAATCTAAATCATCCATCCTTTTTGATGACAAAACACCGAGTGGAGAAAAAATAAAAATTAAATCAAAAGATAAATGCTACGTGATTTTTTCAGCCCCACAAAATGATATGTTGGTCAGTGAACAAAATCCTTCAAGCGATTTAACAATATTTATAAAAAGAGCAAAAATTGTTAATGATAAAGAATTATCGATTATACCTGATCCGGTTTATGACCCTAATTACGAAAAGAATATTGACAGAGAAACTGCAATTTCTTTTCAAGTAAAAGAAGGTGATTATATTCAAGTTATAAGTCCAGCAGGAAGACAGTGTTCTGACTTTGTAGCATTTGATACAAGAAAGCTTGATAAAAAAATTGAAAAAGGTCTTGATTGGCAAACAACAAGAACCTTCATGGGTAATACTTTTCCAGGACCAGGATTATTCTCAAAATTTTATGACACTGATCATGAACCATTAGTAGAAGTTATCAGAGATACAGTTGGCAAACATGATACTTTTAACCTAGCTTGTACTTCAAAATATTACGAAGATGCAGGTTATTTTGGTCATCCAAATTGTTCTGACAATCTAAACAACTCAATGGAAAAATATGGTGTACAAAAACAAAAAGGATGGCAAGCAATTAACTTATTTTTCAATACTTCGTCTACAGGTTTAAACTCTGTTATTTCTGATGAATCTTTTGCAAGGCCAGGTGATTATGTGATGTTTAGAGCTTTAAAAGATTTAACTATTGGAACTACAGCATGTCCAAGTGATATTGATGCATGTAATTCATGGAATCCAACTGATATTTTTGTTAGAACCTATGACAAAAAAAAAGAATTTTCAAAATCTTTTGCTTTTAGAATGAAAACAGACTCAGAGAAAAAACTTACAAGAAATTCTGGTTTTTATGAAAGAACGTCAAAATTAACTAGAAACTTTATTGATGCAAGAGGATTTTGGTTACCCAACGATTATACTAAACATGGTGTAGTTGAAGAATATAATGCATGCAGGGAAAAAGCTGTCCTAATCGATTTATCATCTTTAAGAAAATTTGAAGTTATTGGGCCAGACGCTGAAGAATTAATGAATTACACTTTGACTAGAAACATTAAAAAACTTTCTGTTGGTCAAGTTGTTTATTCTGCTATGTGTTACGAAAATGGAATGATGTTTGATGATGGAACATTATTAAGGTTAAGTGAAACTGGTTTTAGATGGATTTGTGGAGATGAATATGCTGGTGAATGGTTAAAAGAGGTGGCTAAGAAAAAAAACTTTAAAGTAAATGTAAAAAACTCAACAGATCAAATTAGCAATGTTTCTATTCAAGGACCTAAAAGTAGAGAAATTTTAAAAAAATTAATTTTTACTCCACCTACTCAGCCATCGATAGATGAATTAGAGTGGTTTAGGTTTACAATTTGTAGAGTTGAAGAACTTCAAGGTATTCCACTAATCGTTTCAAGAACAGGTTATACTGGTGAACTTGGTTATGAAGTTTGGTGTCATCCAAAACATGCACCTGAAGTATGGGATAAACTTATGGAAGCTGGAAAAGATCATGGTTTGATTCCTGCAGGATTTGCAGCTTTAGATAAACTGAGAATAGAAGCTGGTTTAATTTTATTTGGTAATGAGTTTGATGGGCAGCAAGATCCTTTTGAAGCTGGGATCGGTTTTGCAGTTCCACTTAAAACTAAAGAAGAAGATTTTGTAGGAAAAGAAGTTCTAAAAGAAAGAAAAGCAAATCCACAAAAAAAACTTGTTGGTTTAGAGCTTATTGGAAAAGAACATGCAGGCCATGGTGATTGTGTACATGTTGGAAGATCTCAGGTTGGAATAATTACAAGCGGTTGTTTATCAACAATTTTAAATAAAAATATAGCTTTATGTAGAATTGATACTCAATATTCTGAACCTGGAACTGAAGTTGAGGTTGGAAAAATTGATGGTCATCAAAAAAGAATTTCTGCAAAAGTTGTAGTATTTCCACATTTTGACCCTAAAAAAACTAGAGTAAGATCCTAGATGAAAAATACAAAAGAATTATTAAACTTTTGGGAAGATCAAATGAAATTATCCCATACATCTAGTAATTATTTTTTTCGTAAATCGCCATCTCATTATCATATGATGCTTTTAGTGATGAATGCTCACAAATACGATGAAAATTTAACAGTGGAAGAACTTAAAACAAAACTGTTTAAAACATCAAGACCAAAATCTGCACTTATGATTAATGAGGCATGTGAAAAAGGTTTTTTCTTTTTAGAAAAAACTTCAAACGATCAAAGAAAGAAATCAATTAAACCAACAGAAAGTTTTATTAAAGAGTTTGAAGATTACTTAAAAAGACTTAGAGAGATATCAGTTTAACCGGTATTCTTCATTGCTGCTGAAATTCCAGCGATTGAGGTAATCATTGCATCATTGAGATATTTTCTATCATCATTCTTTAATTTTTTATTAGAGGCTTTATTCATAACTACTGCTTGAAGAATATTTAAAACTTCAGAGTAAATATTTCTTACTAAAACTGTTGTTCTAAATTTTTTTCTCTGAGTGAGAATTTCTTTTGGGGTGATATATTTATTTAATTTTTTGATAACCTCAAATTCAGATCTTAGTTTATCTCCTAACTCTTTTAATCTTTTATCAGCAAGATTGTTCTCATAAACCTCTGATATTTCTGGATCAACTTTTGAAATTACCATATCTAATATATCCATTGTTGAGTTAAAGAACGGCCAATTTTTTTCCATATCAGTAAGTATCTTTTTATATTTTTTAACAGATGAGTATTTTAAAGCATCACCAGTTCCTAACCACGCAGGAAGCATTAATCTAATTTGAGTCCAAGCAAAAACCCATGGTATTGCTCGCAAGCTTTGGATGTTATCTACATTTTTTCTTTTTGAAGGTCTTGATCCAATAGATAGTTTTCCTAGAGCTAAATGAGGTGTTACTGTTTTAAAATATCTTATAAAGTCTGAATTTTCGTTGATGTTTTTTCTATATGCGGCAGTAGAAATTTTTGTCATTTTTTCAATTAAATTTCTCCATTCATCTTTTGGATTTGGGGGTGGATTTAAAGTTGCCTGCATTACTGATCCTATATAACTACATAAGTTATATTTCGCTAAAGGTTCATACCCATATTTTTGTTGTATCATCTCACCTTGATCAGTAATTCTAATTCGTCCATACACTGATTTTGGCGGTTGTGACCTCATTGTTGCTTGAATAGGTCCACCACCTCGACCTGCCGAACCCCCTCTTCCATGGAAAAAAGTAAGTTCAATTTTATATTTCTTTGCAATCCTTAAAACTTCTTCCTGAAGTTTATATTGGTGCCAACTTGCGGACAGTTTGCCAGCATCTTTACTTGAATCTGAATAACCAATCATTATCTCTTGTTTATTTTGAATAAGTTTTCTGTACCAAGCTAATGAAAAAAGTTTTTCCATTATAAATTTTGCATTTTTCAAATCCTGCAAAGTTTCAAAAAGAGGAACTACCCGTAATTTATTTTTTATATTTGCTTGTTTTTGCATTAAATAGACCGCTAAAATATCTGATGCAGCTGAAGTCATAGAAATTACATATGCACCTAAACATTCTGAAGGCTCATCAGCTAAAATTTTAAAAGTTGACCAAACTTCATTATTTTCTTTATTCTTAAATGTAAAGTTTTTGAAATTTTTTTTGGTTTTCATAGCATTTGACAAATATTTTATTTTTTTATCCTCATCCCAAGCTAGATAGCTAGAATTATTGTCTCTTTTTATAAATTCAGCTAATAATTGTGAGTGTCTTGATGACTCCTGCCTGATATCAATTTTAGCAAGATTTATTCCAAAACATTTAGCTCGTCGCATTAAATCAAGTAATTCACCACTCGCAATATTTTCACTTTGATTTTGTTCCAAAGACTCTCGCACAACTCTCAATGGTCTTAAAATTTCTTCTTTCGAAGATAAAAGTTTCTTTGGATTTAATGGTTTTTTTGCAACCAAATGTTTTTCAATATGCCTATGAGTTATTCTCATTTTATCTCTTAATGGTCTTAAAAACACTCTATAAGGCTCATAAGTTTTTCCCGTGATCTTAAATATTTTTTTTGAACATTTTTCTATAGAAAGTCCTCTTATTAATTTTGTTAATGCCTTTTCATAAAGTTTTGCGGCTTCCCATCTAGATAGCAAAATAACTTCTTTCGTAGTTGTTGATGTAACATTAGGATTGCCATCTCTATCACCACCCATCCAAGATCCAAATTCAATAGGATTAAAATTTTTTGGTAAACTCTTTCCCATATGTTTTATGAATATGGCATTTAATCTTCTATAAACTTTTGGAATAGTTTCCCACAAACTATCTTCAATTACAGCTAGCCCCCATCTTGCTTCCTCAACAGGTGTTGGTTTAAATCTTTTGAGATCGTCTGTGTTCCATATAATTGTAAACTCATCATATAGTTTTTTGTCAAAAATTTTTAGTCTTGAAGGTTTGTTTTTAAAAAGATCTCTTTGCTCCATAATTTCTGTAATTTTGTGATACTTTTGAATCAATGTCCTTCTTTTTACTTCTGTAGGATGAGCAGTTAGAACTATTCCAATATGAAGATTCTTAGCAATATTATATATTTTTTGATGATTTATTTTTTTATTTTTAAAAAGACTTTCAAAAATTTCCTCAATAAAAATATTCTTGTGTTTGTCTTTTAAATTCGAGTTTTCAAATTCATCTAATTTTCTTGATGCATCTATTGACTCAGCAAGATTGATGAAATTCATAAAGTGTGTGAACGCTCTGGCTAATTTAAATATCTTTACGGGTTTAAGCCTTTGAATTTCTGAGATAATTTTCTTAAATCTATTTTTATTATTTTTATTTCTAGTGTTTGCTTTAGAAAGCAATCTTATTTTTTCAACTAAATTAAAAAAATTTTCTCCTTCCTGTTTTTTTATTACCTTTCCTAAAATATTTCCTAAATATCTTACATCATCTCTTAAAGACTTTGTCGGTATCCTCTCATAATATAGATCTCTTTTTAACATTCAAATTTCCCTTTGAACCTAAGGATATCTATTTTCTTATATTTTTTTACCATTT
>QCMO01000023.1 GCA_003213695.1 Pelagibacteraceae bacterium AG-422-C23
CCTGAATATAAAAAATGTATTTTAAATAAAGGAAAAAAATTTGATGACTAATTTGAGATCAAAAGGTATCCTTTTTAAACTATACTCTTGGTTACCTTTAATTATTTTATTTATATCTGTTTTAAATGAATTTGATTTAAATTACTTAAATCTCGATTATTTTTCGTTTAATTTTCCATTCATTTTAATTTTTTTCTTTACTTTGAAAGAATTCAAAAACTTTGATTATTTATTTGTTTTTATCGCTGGATTAATAAATGATACGGTGGTGGGATTACCTCTAGGTATTAGTAGCTTATCTTATATATTAATTTGTATATCAACATCTTATTTTAGAAATATAACTATCAGACCAAATCCAATTAAAGATTGGTTCTATTTTTTATTCATATTAAGTTTGATTAATTCAATAAACTATTCAATTTTGACCTTATTTTTTTCATTTAATTTAGTTTTGATGAGCTATCTTGTTAATACTTTTTTCACATTTTTATTTTATATAATTTTTGTTTCTTTATTCAAATATTACTTAAAAGGACTAAATGATTAATTCATCAAGTGATAATGTAAAAAAACTTAATTCTATTAATAGAAGAATGTTTATTACAGGATCTTTAAAGTTTTTTATAATGATAGGAATTGTAAGTAGATTATTTTTTTTACAAGTTAAAGAAAATAAAAAATACTTAACTCTTTCAGACAAAAACAGAATAAGAGAATGGAAATTAGCTCCTGTAAGAGGTGAATTTCATGATTACTTTGGGAATATAATTGCTGGAAATTTTGAAGCTTATCAACTTCATGTCATCCCTGAACAAGTAGAAGATTTTAGATATGTTATTTATAGGGTAAAGGACTTATTAGAATTATCAGACAAAGAATTTAAAAAAGTATTAAAAAAGAAAAATGAGATAAAACCGTGGGAAACTTTAATTGTTTCAGATAATTTAAGTTGGAAAAAATTTTCAAAAATTAATAATCATTTATACGACCTAAATGGAGTGAAGCCTGTAATATCTATTTCACGAAACTATCCTTATAAAGAAAACTTTACACATTTATTAGGATATGTGAGCCAGGCAAATCAAAATGATATTGAAAATACAGAAGCAATAAAAAAGAATTTTGTGCCTGGACTTAAAGTTGGAAAAGTCGGGTTAGAGAAATCATTTGAGGAGAAATTATTGGGAACAAATGATATTGAAAGATATGAAGTAAATGCTTATGGCAGAAGAATAAGTCAATTGGAGTTTCAAAAAGGAGAGAAAGGAAAAAATTTAAGATTAACAATAGACTCTGAGGTACAAAAATTAGTTAACGAATTATTAAAAGATAAAGCTGGATCAATATGTGTAATGGATATTTATACTGGAGAAATTGTAGCAATGCATTCTTCACCATCATTCGATCCAAACTTATTCGTTTTTGGAATAAGTAAAGATGACTGGCAATTAATCCGTAATGACCCATTAAAACCTCTTGTTAATAAAACTCTTCAAGGAAATTATTCACCTGGGTCAACAATTAAACCAATAGTAGCTTTATCAGCTCTAGAACATGGTATTATTAATACAAATTTTACAGTCAAATGTACTGGTAAAACAGAGATGTATGGTCAAACCTACCATTGTTGGAAAAAGAAAGGTCATGGTTTTGTAAGTATGAGAAATGCAATGAAACAATCTTGTGATACCTATTTTTATGAAATTTCTCGAAGACTTGGAGTAGATAAGTTAAGTGTAACAGCAAAAAAATTCGGCCTAGGAGAAAAAGTTTTTGGAAATTTGTTTGACATAGAAAAAAAAGGACTTGTTCCAAATACTCAATGGAAAAAAAATGCTTTAGGAAAAGGGTGGCTGTTAGGAGAAACAATGATCACAGGAATAGGTCAAGGTTATATACAGACAACTCCAATTCAATTATGTTTAATGACAGCACAAATTGCCAATGGTGGATATAAAATATATCCTAAAATTTTAGCAGATGATGAAACTAAACAACAAATTGGAAAATTTGAACAATTATATGAGAATCCAAAAAATATTAAGATTGTCCAAGATGCAATGTTTGGATCTACTAATGAGGTAATGGGAACATCTTACCGATCAAGAATTGATAATCCAAAATATCAGTTTGCAGGCAAAACTGGAACAGCACAAGTTAAAAAAATTACTGAACAAGAAAGAGAATTAGATTTAAAGACATTCGAAATACCATATGAACAAAGAGACCATGCACTTTATGTTGCTTTTGGTCCATATAAAAGACCACGATATGCTTTAAGTGTAATAATTGAACACGGAGGAAACGGAAGTACTACTGCAGCACCAATGGCTAAAAAATTATTTAAATTAATTATTGATCGTCATTCAATCAGACAATCAATGAATGATAAAAAATACTTAGAGATTTAGATGTATCAGCATACAAGATTAACAGCTGGTAATTTTAATTTTTTTCAAAAATTTAAAAATTTTGATTATATCTTATTGGTTTGTATTTTGTTGTTAGGATTTACTAGTTTAGCTACAATGTATTCTACTGACGGTGGCAAGGTTTTATTTCATACCAAAAGTCATTTTACTAAATTAATTGTATTTACTATTATGATGCTTGTTATTTCTTTTATTAACATTAAATATTGGTTTTCAATTGGCTATATTTCATACTTAATAGTAATTGGGTTACTTTTTTGGACTTATCTATTTGGTATAACTTCATCAGGCTCACAGAGATGGATAAATTTATATTTTATAAATCTACAACCCTCAGAATTAATGAAGATTTTCATAATACTATGTTTAGCTAAATATTTTCATAGAATGAAATTAGAAAATGTTAATTCAATTTATACAATCTTAACATCCCTAGTTATTATTTTATTACCAATGGGTCTAGTAATTGTTCAACCTGACTTAGGAACTTCTTTACTTATTGCGGTAAGTGGAATAGCTGTTTTATGGTTCGCTGGAATAAATCATAAATATTTTATTTACACTATGATGGGTTTTGTAATTTCTTTACCCTTTATTATTGCATTTTTAAAACCATATCAAAAAATGAGAGTATTAACTTTTTTAAATCCCGATAGAGATCCATTAGGAGCTGGTTACCAAATTATACAATCAAAAATTGCTGTTGGATCTGGAGGTATTTTTGGAAAAGGTTTTTTAAAAGGTACTCAGAGTTATCTAGAGTTTTTACCCGAAAAGCATACAGACTTTGTCTTCACATTATTTTCAGAAGAATTTGGTTTTGTTGGCTCAGTGTTTCTTTTATTAATTTATGCGATAATAATCTATCGAATAGTTGCAATTGGGGCTGGATCTAGAAGTTTTTTTGCAAAAATATTTTGTTATAGTTTTGGTGCTGCAATTTTCGTTTATATTACTATTAATATGAGTATGGTTCTTGGATTACTACCTATAGTTGGTTCTCCCTTACCAATAATGTCATATGGTGGTTCCTCAATGTTAGCAACTATGATTGGTTTTGGTATAGTGATGAGCTCCAAAGTTCACAGTCAACAATCAATTGCCTAAGTATAATTTGTCGCTTAAATTTATTTAAAATTTAATTGTATAAAGAATTATGTCAAACAAACATAAAGTTGGAATAGTTGGAGCTGGAATTCAAGGTATATCTAATGCACTATTTTTACAAAAAAAAGGTTATGACGTAACACTTTTTGATAAAGATGAGCCAGGAAGTCCTGCAGCCTCTTATGGTAATGCTGGTCACTTTTCTCCATATGCTTCTTTATCTCTAAATAGAACTGATGTCCTTGCTGATGTACCTGCAATGTTGTTAAGTTCAACAGGACCATTAGCACTAAAATGGAATTATGTTCCTAAAATGATACCGTGGTTTATTAAATTTATTTTTAATACAACAAAAAACAAAATGATGCATACAGCAAAAAATATGCATCAAATTTTAGATCTTGCATTACCAGCTTACGATGAGTTATTTGATGAGATTAATTTAGATGGGTTAGTAGAAAATAAAGGCATACTTTATATTTGGAATGAAAAAGATTTAAAAAGTCGTGAATTAGAAATAAAAGTAAGAGATGAATTAGGTGTGAAACAACAACTTGTAAACAAACATGAAATACATGATTTAGAACCTAATATTAAACCATTTTATCATGCAGGGGTTTATTACCCTTATGCTAGACACGCAAGAAATCCAAAAAAGATTTTATTAAAATTTTTTGAATTATTTATAAAAAAAGGAGGAAAATTTAATAAATGCGAAGTTAATAATATTGAGTTTGATATCGATAAACCAATATTTGTAACCTCGGAAAAAAGATATGCTTTTGATAAAATAGTCATTGCATGTGGAGCATTTTCAAAAAGATTAACAGATAATTTAGATGAAAAAATTCCTTTAGATACAGAAAGAGGGTATCATGTTCATTTTAAGAATTGTGATCATCTTTTAAATAGACCTGTTATATTTTCTAATAGAGGTTTTGGAATTACACCAATGGAACAAGGTTTAAGAGTAGTTGGCACTGTAGAATTTGGTGGTCTAGATAATCCATTATCAAAATCAAGAATTACGAATTTAATAAATAATGCCAAATATATGTTAGGAGATTTACCAGAACATGAAGATGAGTGGCTAGGTTTTAGGCCGACACTACCTGATTTTCTACCAGTAATTGGACCATCGAAAAATCATAAAAATGTATTTTACTGTTTTGGTCATCATCATTTAGGATGGACATTAGGCCCGATATCTGGAAAGATTGTATCTGGAATGATTGCTAAAGAAAATACTAATTTAAATTTAGATCCTTATAGCTCAAAAAGATTTAATTAATTCATGCAAAACATTAAAGCATATATAATGCTGATATGTGCATCCTTATTTTGGGCTGGTAACTTTATGGTAGGTAAATATGCGTTTTTGACGGAGATTCCACCTTTGTCTTTAGTATTTTATCGTTGGTCACTTGTTTGGATTATATTATTACCCTTTACTTATAAAGAAATCATAGAACACAAAAACACGATTTTAAATAATTTACCTTTGTTATTTTTTTTGGGATTAACAAGTGTTGGTTTATTTAATTCTTTTACATATTTATCTTTAATTCATACTCAAGTAATTAACGCATCTCTTTTTAATACTGCTATCCCAGCTATAATAATTTTACTTTGTTTTTTATTTAAAATTGAAAAAACAAATAAATTTCAAATTTTAGGTCTTGTTATCTCAGTATGTGGAATTCTAGCAATAATTACTAAACTTAAATTAACCATTTTACTATCACTTAATTTTAATAAAGGGGATTTGATTATGATTGGAGGAGTCATAACTTGGGGTGTTTACTCAACTCTTTTAAAAAAAAAGAAATTTCATCTACCATTACTAACTTTGGTTCACATTATTTGCACATTTGGATTAATAAGTGTCCTTCCCCAATTTTTATATGAGCTTTCGAATGGACAAGTAATTAAGTTTGATACAAATTTATTTTACACTCTTATTTTTTTAGCTCTATTTCCAAGCATTGGATCTTATTATTGTTGGGCTGGAGCAGTTTCAATTATTGGGGCAAACAGAGCAGGAATTTTTCTTTCTTTAATACCATTATTCAGCACAATAATGGCGATAGCTTTTTATAAAGAACAATTCCAATTTTTCCACTTGATTGGCGCAATATTAATTGTATTAGGTTTATTTTTATCAAATAAAGAAATTAAAAATGCTTAAAGTAGCGATTTTAGATGATTATCAAAATGTTTCTCAACAATTTGTTGATTTAGAAAAACTATCAGGAAAATATGAATTTAAAATTTTTAGTGAGCCATTTATTGATGAAGCAGATGCCATAGATCAATTGGCTGATTTTGAAGCTTTGTTAATAATGCGGGAAAGAACACCAATGACTAAAAATTTAATTGATAATTTAAGTAAATTGAAATTCATCATCACGAGTGGCTTAAGAAATAAATCAATTGATCTTGTGGCTACAAAAAAAAGAAAAATCATAGTTTGTGGAACGGATTCAAATATACATCCCACTCCTGAATTGACTTGGGCTTTAATATTGGGTCTTGCTAGAAATTTAAAAGAAGAAATAGATAACATGTACCAAGGTTACTG
The DNA here is from genome assembly GCA_003213695.1 of Pelagibacteraceae bacterium AG-422-C23. GTDB lineage: Bacteria > Pseudomonadota > Alphaproteobacteria > Pelagibacterales > Pelagibacteraceae > Pelagibacter. The sequence continues at coordinate 6,124 of QCMO01000023.1, forward strand.
GCAAACAACAGTTGGTCTAGAACTTAAAGGAAAAATTTTAGGTTTAATTGGACTTGGTAGAGTAGGTTCTCAAGTGGCAAAAATTGGTAAAGCTTTTGGAATGCAGGTAATGGCATGGAGTGAAAACCTCAATTTAGATACATGTAAAAAATTGGATGTTCTTCCATGTAGTAAAGAAGACTTAATAAAAACATCTGATTTTTTATCTATCCATGTTCAAGGAGGAGAACGCTATAAAGATTGTATAACTATAAAGGAGATGGATAAGATGAAAAAAACTGCTTTTCTAATTAACACTTCAAGGGGCCCTATAATAAATGAAGATGATTTAATAATCGCTTTGTCAACAAATGAAATTGCAGGAGCAGGATTAGATGTATATGAGAAAGAACCTTTACCTGAAAATAATAAACTAAGATTTTTACCCAACGCATTATTAACTCCACATATTGGATATGTGACAGCAGAAAATTACAGCATGTACTATAATCAAATGATAGAAGCATTAGAGAGTTGTGTTAATGGTAAACCAATTCGTATTATTGAATAAAAATGAATTTACCTGTTGTAAATCATAAAGATTATTTTGCAAAAATTGGCGATGATCATAAATTTCCAATAGAAAAATTTGGCGAACTTGCAAATTATTTAATCAAAAAAAAGATAGTTAAAAAATTTCATGAACCTCATCCATGCTCGGAAGAAACATTAAAAAGAGCTCATTCTGAGGATTATATTAAGAACGTTAAGAATAAAACTCTAGATAAAAATAGTATTAAAAAAATTGGATTTCCTTTAGTGGATAGTGTTGTTCAAAGATCTTTAGTTGCAACAGGTGGTACAGTTCTAGCTTCAAAACTTGCAATAAAATATGGCCTTGCTTGTAACACTGCTGGTGGAAGTCATCATGCTAACTTTGATGGTGGAGCTGGATATTGTGTTTTCAATGATGTGGCAGTTGGAGCTCAATATTTACTTGATCGAGGATTAGCAGGCAGAATATTAATTGTTGATTTAGATGTACACCAAGGAAATGGAAACGCTGATATTTTCAAAGAAAATAGAAATGTATTTACTTTTAGCATGCATTCAAAATCTAATTATCCTGCTAAAAAATCAATAAGTGATCTAGATGTTGAGCTTAATGACAATATGGAGGACAAAGAATATATCAAAATACTTAAACACTATTTAGATCAATTAAATCAAGAAAACTTTGATTATGTTTTTTATATAGCTGGAGTTGATATTCATTTTAATGACCGTTTAGGCAAATTAAAGATCTCAGATGATGGAATTAAAGAAAGAGATGAGCTTGTTACAGAAAATTTCTTTTCAAAAGGTATACCTCTTTGTGGAGTTTTAGGAGGAGGCTACAATAAAGATTTTATTAAACTAGTTGAATTACATGCCTCTTTACATAAATCTTGTGCTAAATTATTATAATCCTATGACTAAAAAAAATCCAAATCTTACAGCAGAACAAAAATTAGTAATGTTTGAAGATGGCACAGAACCTCCTGGTACCAGTGAATTAAATAATGAAAAGAGAGAAGGAAGTTATCATTGTGCAAATTGTGGAATAAAGTTATTTAATTCGAATACAAAATATGAAAGTGGTTCAGGTTGGCCATCTTTTTATGCTTCTTTACCTGAAGTTTTTGAAACAAAAACAGATCATTTATTAGGCTATGCTCGAACAGAATATCATTGTAAAAATTGTGGTGGACATCATGGCCATATATTTGACGATGGACCACAACCAACTGGGAAAAGATATTGTAATAATGGTGTATGCTTAATTTTTAAAGAAAAATAATGATAGTTAGTTATATTAGTTTTTTAATTGGAATTATTTGGTCATACTCAATAATTAAAACTCAATCTGTTTTCAGTAAAAAGACTGGAATAATATTTAAAATTTTTATTACAAAAGTTTCTTGGATTACATTTATAGCAGCTTGCTACTTTGGTTATAAAAACTTTTCAATTAAATTTACTGTTATTGGTGTAATAATTGGAATTTTATTAGTAAATTTAAGTTTTAATTTAATAAAAAAATACATCAATCAAAGGTTTAATGAAAAACAAATTACAATTTTTAAAAGTTTTTTTGAATATACTTTAATTTTTTTAGTAGTTTATTTTGTTTTATTTTAAAAGATCTTGAAGCTTATTCTCTTTTTCTAAGGCTCTTACTTCATCATAACCACCAATGTGCTGTTCATCAAAAAATATTTGTGGTATTGTTCTTTTTCCATTGGCTTTCTTAATCATTTCTTCCATTGCTCCATCAACTGTTGCAATATTAATTTCATTATAGCTAGCATTATTTCTTGTTAGTAATCTTTTAGCTGCTTCACAATAATTACACATTGGTCCAGTATAGATTGTAATTTTTTTCATAGTTTATAAATAATCACCTTTTTTAATTTTACTAGTTATTTGTTTTCTAGAATATTCAAATTTTTTTCTATGTTTTATACTTTTTTGATTAACTCTTTTTCTCCATAATCTAAAAGAAGAAGGTTTTAAAGATCTTCTCATTATCTTAATTACAGCTGTTTCATTGTAACCGGTTTTTTTTTCAATTTCCTCAAATGTGATCCTGTCTGCCCAAGCGGCCCAGATGACCCAATCTGGATCCTCAATTTTTGGCTCTGGATTTTTGACCCTCGTAATTGGCCTGTGACCTTTTTTTTTCATAAATCCTTTATATTTGAAAAAAATGAATAATGCATTTTTTTTGAGATCTGATATATTAGATTAGATAGTCCTTCTTAGCCATCTTTAGCTCCCGGTTTTTAAGGACTATCTTTTTTTTTATAGGCTCATTATAAAGTATCCAATCTATGAAATTAGGATTTATTGGAACTGGAAAAATAGCATCATCAGTAATTACTGGAATATGCAAATCATCTATTAAGTATAATAAGATATACATCTCTTTAAGGAATAAGAAGATATCAAAACAATTAAAAAAAAAATTTAAAAAAATTGTTATAGAAAAAGATAATCAAAAAATTGTTAGCAAAAGTAACTGGGTTTTTTTAGCAATTACCCCAACTGTTGGTGAAAAAATTATTAAAAATTTAAGATTTAAATCAAATCAAACAATTATAAGTTTTATTTCTACTATAAATATCCCAAGATTAAAAAAAATGATAAAAGTTAAAGCAAATGTTGTAAGAGCAATACCGTTACCACCAATATCTTTAAAGAAAGGGCCAGTTCCTATTTGCCCCCCAAACAAAAAAGTAAAAAATTTTTTTAATAAAATAGGTTCTACTGTAGAAATTAAAAATGAAAAACTTTCAATAAATTTTTGGTCGACATCAGGAATGATGGCCTCTTATTATGATATTTTGAGAGTAATGAGTGACTGGTTAGTGAGAAAAGGAATTAGAAAAGTAGATGCACAAAAATATGTAACATCATTATTTTTAGCTTTATCTGAAGATGCAGTAATTAATTCAAAAAAAGATTTAAAATTTTTAGTTAAAGAATCCCAAACTCCTAAAGGATTAAATGAACAAGGATTAAAATTAATGAGTAAAAAAGGTGTTTATAAATCTATTATTAAGACTTTAAACAATATTCATAAAAGATTAAATAAGTAATCAATGTCTGAAAACATTTTAGAAATTAATAATCTATCTAAATTTTTTGGTGGTCTTGCAGCAGTGTCAGATTGTTCTTTAAAAGTAAAAAAAGGAACTATCACAGGTATTATTGGTCCTAATGGATCTGGTAAAACGACATTGTTTAACTTAATTGCGGGTAATTTAAAATCATCAACTGGTAGCGTTATGTTTAATAATGAAAATATAACTGATGTTCCTTCTTATGAGCTATTTTCAAAAGGATTGCTAAGAACTTTTCAAATAGCACATGAATTTACAAATTTATCTGTTTTAGAAAACTTAATGATGGTTCCAGGTAATCAGTCTGGAGAAAAATTAATGAATGCTTTACTAAAGCCCTCTTTAGTTGCAAAAGAAGAAAGTCAGATAAAAGAAAAGGCTATGGAGGTTGTAGATTTTCTTAATTTAGGTCATCTAAAAAATGAGTTGGCTGGTAACTTATCTGGAGGTCAAAAAAAATTATTAGAACTAGGTCGAACGATGATGGTAGATGCAAAATTGGTTTTATTAGATGAGGTTGGAGCAGGTGTTAACAGAACTTTATTAAAAGATCTTGGAACGGCTATTGAAAAATTAAATAAAGAAAAAGGTTACACGTTTTGTATGATTGAACATGATATGGATTTCATTGGAAGATTATGTGATCCTGTAATTGTTATGGCAGAGGGGTCAGTTCTATTTGAAGGTTCAGTTGAGGATGCTAAAAAAGATGAAAAAGTTATAGAAAGTTATTTAGGCAGAGGTTCAAAGTTAAAGGATAATTAAGTATGGCATTTTTTGAAGGTAATAAAATGACAGGTGGTTATGGAAATGGGCCAGATATAATTAATTCATGTTCCGTAAATGTTGAAAGAGGAGAAATAGTATCAATTCTTGGGCCCAATGGAGCAGGAAAATCTACAGCAATGAAAGCAATGTTAGGTTTGTTAAATCTCAAATCAGGTTCAGTAATTATTAATGGCAAGGATATTTCAAAACTTTCACCACAAGATAGAGTAAAAGAGGGTATTTCTTTTGTTCCTCAAACAAAAAATGTTTTTGCAGGTATGACTGTAAAAGAAAACTTAGAGATGGGCGCTTTCCTAATTAACACTGAATTTAAAGAAACAACCGAAGAAATTTTTGAGCTATTTCCAATTCTTAAAGAAAAAAAAGATCAGTTAGTTGGTGAGTTATCTGGAGGACAAAGACAACAAGTTGCATTAGGTAGAGCGCTTATGATCAAGCCTTCAGTGTTAATGTTAGATGAACCAACTGCTGGTGTTTCACCTATCGTGATGGATGAATTATTTGATCACATTGTTAAAGTGAAAAGAACTAATGTAGCAATTTTGATGGTTGAGCAAAATGCAAAGCAGGCATTAAATATTTCTGATAGAGGATATGTTTTGGTAACAGGCGAGAACCGGTACTCTGGTACTGGAAAAGAATTATTAGAGGATTCAAGAGTGAGAAGCTCTTTTCTAGGTGGATAATATGGATTTTGTAAACGCAATTATACTTTTATTAAATTATATTTTTGTTCCTGCTTTAGCATATGGATCTCAATTAGCACTTGGAGCAATTTTTGTAACTTTAATCTATGGAATTTTACGGTTTGCAAACTTTGCTACCGGAGACATGATGTCATTTGGAACAATGTTTACAATCTTATTTACTTGGTACTTTCAGTCCGTCGGTATCGGTCTTGGTGTTCTGCCAACAGCATTATTAGCTATTCCTTTTGCAATTATTTTTATGATTGGTTATATGCTTC
>QCMO01000024.1 GCA_003213695.1 Pelagibacteraceae bacterium AG-422-C23
TGATTTGTCAATATCATTAGAAGAAGCTTATTTGGGTAAAAAACAAAATATACAATTTTCTACGTCTGAAAAATGTAATATCTGCAAAGGAAATGGATCGAAACCAGGTTCAAGTCCAGACAGATGTACTTATTGTGGTGGAAACGGCAGAGTACGTTCAAATCAGGGGTTTTTCACAGTTCAACAAACATGTCCTCAATGTGCTGGGAGTGGAGAAGAGATAACCAACCCATGCAGTGATTGTGGTGGTCAAGGAAGTAAACAAACATCAAAAAAAATATCTGTTACTATTCCAAAGGGTGTAGACGATGGAACGAGGATAAGACTTGCTGGGAAAGGTGAAGCGGGTGTTAGAGGTGGTGCAACAGGAGATTTGTACCTTTTTATAAATGTAAAATCTCATGAACTTTTTAAAAGATCAGATGTAAACTTATTCTATGAATTTCCAATTTCAATAGCTGATGCAGCGCTTGGAACAACAATTGAGATTCCCACAATAGATGGAAAAAAAGCAAAAATCAAAATACCTGATGGAACTCAAGATGGTAAACAATTCAGATTAAAGGGTAAAGGTATGCCATTTATGAGAAGAGGAGATTTCGGTGACTTATATGTACAAGTTAAAACTGAAGTACCTGTTTATTTAAATAAAGAACAAAAAGAACTTTTAGAAAGATTTCGAAAAATAGAAAATGAAAAATCTAACCCTAGTATAAAAAAATTTTTTCAAAAGGCTAAAAGTTTTTGGAATAGTTAAATAATGGGATTAGATGAAATAGTTCCAGCAATATTTTTGATAGCAGTTTTAATAATGGTGCTTCCAAGTTTTTTACACACAAACTCAAAATCAAAGCAATTTTTAAAAAATTTATTCATTTGGTCTATAATTGTTGTCTCTATTGTGTTAGTTTCGTATCTTGTCTTAAAATGAAAAAAATAAATTTAGCAGTGACTGGATGCCTGGGCCGTATGGGTCAACAGATAATCAAAGCTGCGAAATCAGATAAAAAATTTAAGTTAGTTACTATTACAGAAAATAAAGTTACAAATAAAAAAATAAATGGAATTAAAATTAACTTAAATTCTGAGCAAGCTTTTAAAAATGCTAATTTAATTATAGATTTCTCCACCCCAAAATGTACTTTGCAAGTTCTTAGGATTGCATCAAAATTGAAAAAAAGAGTTGTAATCGGGACAACAGGATTTACAAAAAAAGAGGAAGATTTAATTGAAAAATTTTCAAAAAAAATCCCAATATTAAAAGCGGGAAATATGAGTTTAGGAATTAATCTTTTAATGTATTTGACAGAAATTGCATCTGGTTCATTGGGAAAAAGTTTTCTAACCAAAATATTTGAAGTCCATCACAAACATAAAAAAGATTACCCTTCAGGAACTGCACTAATGTTAGGCAAAGGAATTGCAATAGGAAAAAATAAAAATTTTTACAATTTAATAGGGAAAAAATTTTTAAATAAAAAAACTTTTCCTTATGGAAACAAAATTAATTTCAACTCCTTAAGAAAAGGTGAAATTGTAGGTGAACATGAAGTTAAATTCTCCAGTGGAAAAGAAATTATTACTCTAAATCATGAGGCTTTTGATAGAACTTTATACTCTGAAGGTGCGTTATCTGCTGCAAAATGGTTGATTAACAAAAAACCAGGTTTTTATTCTATGAGAGATCTTATGAATTTTAAATAATGAATGAATTTCAAAGAGCTAGGTCTGTCTTAAAAATTTTAAATAAAACATATCCAAAAATTAATGTTCCACTAAAAAGCAGAAATGTATTTACTTTACTAATCTCTGTTCTTTTGTCTGCTCAATGTACAGATTTGAATGTTAACAATGTTACTAAAAATATTTATCCAAAATATTATAAACCTATTCATTTTAAAAAATTAGGAAGAAAAAGAATAGAAAAATTAATAAAAAAAATTGGTATCTTTAGAATTAAAGCAAAAAGCATTTATAATCTTTCGAAAATATTAATTGAAAAATATCAAGGTAAAGTTCCAAAAACTTTTGAAGAATTAGAAAAACTTCCTGGTGTAGGTCATAAAACAGCTAGTGTAGTGATGTCTCAAGGTTTTGGATACCCAGCTTTTCCAATAGATACCCATATACATAGATTAGCTCAAAGATGGGGGCTTACTGATGGAAAAAATGTGGTTCAAACTGAAAAAGATTTAAAAAGATTATTTCCAAAAAGAAATTGGAATAAACTTCATCTACAAATTATTTATTATGGAAGAGAGTTTTGTAAAGCAAGAGATTGTTATGGAATAACTTGTAAAATTTGCACCACTTGTTATCCTAAAAGAAAAAAACCAGTAAAAACAAAAAAAGCTTAATATGAAAATCTTAGGAATTGGGAACGCAATAGTGGACGTCATATGTAAGGTTGATGAAGAATTTATTAAAAAAAACAACCTTACAAAAAGTACAATGAAATTAATTTTTGATCAAAATGAGTTTAAACAATTTTTATCAAATTTAAAAATTGAAAAAACTGTTTCTGGTGGTTCAATAGCAAATTCAATAGTTGGATTGTCACAATTAGGAAATGAGGTTGGATTTATTGGTAAAATAAATGATGATGATCTAGGAGAAAAATATGAAGAGGGTCTCAAAAAAGAGAGGGTTAAATATTTTTATTCAAAGAAGAAAGAAGAGTTACCAACTGGTACATGTTTAATATTAGTAACCCCGGATTCTGAGAGGACTATGTGTACATTCCTTGGAACAGCTGGGAAAATAAGTGAAAAAGATGTAGATACTGGTGCTATTAAGAAAAGTGAAATTATTTTTTTAGAAGGATACCTTTGGGACGAGGGAGATCCAAAAAAAGCATTTGATAAAGCTATAAGCAATGCAAATAAAGTTGCCATGTCATTATCGGATAAATTTTGTGTAGATAGACACAAACCTCACTTTTTAGAATTAGTAAAAAATAAATTAGATATAACTTTTGCAAATGAACAGGAAATTATGTCGTTAATAGATGCAAAAAATTTTAATGATGTAATTAATTTTGCCAAAGAATTAAAAAAATTATTGGTGATTACAAGAGGTGAAAAAGGAGCTGTATCTATTAATGGAAATGAAATAACTGAATGTGGGGTACAGAAAAATTTACAAATAATTGATCTAACAGGTGCAGGCGATTTATTTGCTGCAGGTTATCTACATGGACATATAAATAATAAGTCTCAGAAGGAATGCTTAAAAGAAGGAACGAAAATGTCAGCAAAAATAATTCAGCAAATTGGCGCTAGAATTTAATTTTTTTTCTTTTAAAACTTCCCTTTCCTTTTTTTGGCTTAACTACCTTTAACTTATATTTTTTTGTGAATAAATCTTTTGCAATTAAATTTTTTTTTTTCAATTGATTATATATCCATTTTTTGAACTTATTATAAAGTCATTATCATTAAATTTATCCTTTATTTTTTTTCTTAATCTATAAATATGTGTTTCAACTGTATGAGTTTCTAATTTAGATCCATGCTCCCAAACTTCTTTTTGAAGCTGTTCAATTTTAACTGCACCAGATGAATTTTTTAAATAGAGAATTAAATTGATTTCCCTTTCCGTGAGATCAATAGTTTTATCTTCTTTACTTATCTCCCTGGAATTTAAATCTAATTGATACTTTCCAATTGAAACATCTGATTGATATTTAAATTTTTCTTTTAAAAATTTAATATTTATTTGTTGTAGAAGTTTTTCAATTTTAACTGGTTTTTCATCAATAATTAATTGATTTTTGGATATCTTTTTTTCGGAGTTAGTAATCAATATAAAATCTTTTTTTTCACTATTTTTATATTTATCAAAAACTTCTTTATCAACTTTGATCAAATCAAAATCAAAATTTTCTTTTATCTCATTTAAAATATCAAATAAAATGTCTTGTTGATAAATAATTATTTTTTTAAAATTCATATATAATAAAAATATGTCAATATTCATAAAAAATAAAGAAACTCTTATCTTTGATGATTTTGTTTTTAAATGTTCTGTTGGAAAAAAAGGAATTACGGAAAATAAAATTGAAGGTGACCTCAAAACTCCAAGAGGAAATTTTAGTATAGGAAATCTATACTTTAGAAAAGATAGATGTAAAAAACCTCAGACAAAGCTTAAATGTATACCGATAGAAAAAAAAATGGGTTGGTGTGATGATCCAAAAAATAAAGATTATAACAAATTAATTAAAATTAAAAAAAAAATTAAATGTGAAGCCCTTTACAGAAAAGATCATAAATATAACTTTTTTATACCTATACATTTTAATACAAAAAAAACTATACCAGGTAAAGGTAGTGCAATATTTCTACATCTAACAAATAACTACAAGGGAACAGCTGGATGTATTGCTTTGAAAAAAAAAGATTTTTTAATATTAGTAAAACTCATCAACAATAAAACTAAAATTAAGATTATTTAATCACGTCTGCCAAAAATTTTTGATCCAATCCGCACAAAGCTAGTATTATATTTTAATGCTATTAAATAATCTGAAGACATTCCCATACTCAAGTTTGACAAAGATAAATTCTTGGAGGCTATTTCAACTTTTGAAAAATATGAGCTAGGATCTATATTTGCTGGAGGAAGGCACATCAAGCCAATTATTTTAAGATTATATTCTTTTACACAAGTTTTGTAAAAATTTGATAGTTCCTCAATCTTAATTCCACTTTTCTGTTCTTCATCTCCAATGTTAATTTGGATAAATAATTTTAGATTTTTTTTAATTTTAGCTTGTTCTTCTGATATTTTTTTTGCTAATTTTAAGGAATCTAAAGAGTGGATATAATCAAATATCTTAACAGCATGTTTCACTTTATTGGTTTGGAGTTTTCCAACCATGTGTAAATTCAGATCTTTATTATTCTTTTTAACAACAGTCCATTTGTCAATTGCCTCCTGAACTTTATTTTCTCCAAAGTCTAAATGTCCATAATCAATTAGAGGTAAAATTTTTTCAATTGAAAATGTTTTGCTTACCGCAATAATTTTAACTTTATTTTGTGACTTAAAATTATTTGAATTTATTTCTTTTTCAATTTCGATTAAATTATTAATAATTTTATGCATAAATTTATACCTAATATATTTACTTTTATTTCAGACTTTAAAAAAGAGCAAATTTTACGTTTGGATAAGAAAATTGGAATAATATTTAGAAATTATGAAAAAGTCGATAAAAGTAAAATTATCCAACTCAATTCATTTTGTAAAATTCATAATAGAAAACTTTTTATATCTAATAACTTAAAACTAGCAATATCACTTAATATGGATGGCGTTTATATACCATCCTTTAATAAAAAATTAAATTATTGCAAATATAAATTAAAAAAGAATTTTTTAATTTTAGGTTCAGCACACAATATTTTTGAAATTAAAATTAAAGAGCAACAAGGAGTCGAAATTATTTTCTTATCGCCTTTATTTAAAACAAAAAACTATAAAAAAGGCCTAGAAATTATCAAATTTAATATTCTTTCAAGGATTACTAAGAGGAAAGTTATAGCTTTAGGTGGAATTAATAAAAAAAATAGTAACAAATTAAAAATTACTAACGCTTACGGTTTTTCTGGGATATCTTATTTTAAATAAAAATAACATAATGTCAGAAAATATAACTCAGCAAATACAAATTTTAATAAATCAATTTAATACAAAGAATTTCGAGTTAGTCATCTCAAAGGGTAAAGTTTTGTTAAAAAAAAATCCTGAATATGTAATATTGTATAATTTGATAGGTTCGTCTTATCAAAATACTGGACAGTACAATAAAGCTCAAAAAAGTTTTGTAGATGGTCTTAAATTAGATCCAAAAAATATTGCACTAATGAACAATCTTGCAATGGCCTATAAAAATCTTCTTAAATACTCTGAATCTGAGGAACTTTATTTAAAGATAATTTCATTAAATAATAAATATATAAATGCATATATTAATCTTGGAAATTTGAAGAGGGATTTAAATAAATTTCCTGAAGCCATTAAACTCTATGAGAAAGCTCTATTGCTAGACCAAAAAAATCCTACTATTCATTACTTATTAGCTATTGCAAATCAAGGTATAGGTAATTTTGCTGAATCCATCACTTATTCTAATAAAACTTTAGAGCTTGATCCAAATTTTACCCGAGCAGACCACATTATAAGTCAATCAACTAAATACGAAAATTCAAATAAACATCTTGATAGTCTTAAAAATAAAATAAAAAATTTTGATGAAAAAAGTAATGAGAAAATAGACATATACTTTTCACTAGCGAAAGCAGAAGAGGATTTGGGTAATATAGAATCAGCTTCAAATTATCTTATTAAAGCAAATGCATTAAAAAAAAAAATTATCAATTATAATGTTGCGAAAGAGGTAAGTTTGCTTACCAATATAAAAAATAGATTTGAAATATTACAACCGATAAACTCTCAGCATCAGATCAGTGATAATATAATATTCATTCTAGGTATGCCTAGGTCAGGTACATCGCTTGTTGAGCAAATAATAACCTCTCATAGCCAAGTTTTTGGAGGTGGGGAACTTCCAATATTATCAAAGATTATAAAAGATAATTTCATTGATGATCAACAATTTATAAAAGAAGATTTTAAAAAAATATTAAATGACGAATTGGCTATGGCATCATTAAGAAATGAATATCTCAATTATATAAGATACTTTAATTATAAAGAAAAATTTATTACTGACAAAGCTCCATTAAATTTTAGATGGATTGGATTCATTAGATATATTTTGCCTAATGCTAAAATTATACATTGTGAACGAGATTCTAAAAATAATTGTCTTTCAATGTTCAAAAATTTATTCGAAGGGGGGTTAAATTTTACATACGATCAAAAGGATTTGGTAAAATACTATCAAGAATATAAAAAGTTAATGATTTTTTGGAATACAAAATATTCTAATAATATACTTAATGTTAAATATGAAAATTTGATTAAAAATAATCAAGAAGAGATAAAAAAAATAATTAATTTTTGTGGTTTAGATTGGGAAGAAAACTGCTTAAATTTTCATAAAAATAAAACACCAATTAAAACAATGAGCACCGCTCAAGCTAGAAAACCTATATATCGAACTTCTCTAAATACATTTGATAAATTTAAAAAATACCTAAATATTATCGATAAGTCTTTATAAAAAAAAAGCCCCAACAAAAGTTGGGGCTTTTTATAAAATTTAATTACGATCTAATTAGAACGCAAAAGAAACAGCGATTTCTGTCATTTCATCTGTTGCTGCAGCACCTGTAGCACCTTGAGAGTTACTGATTTCATTTCTGTTACCAGCAATTTTCATAGATCCCATAGTGTAAGCAATAGCTAAACCTTCAGTATCTTCTGTTACGTGATCAGCACTGTCATTTCCGAACTCAACTTCTCTTTCACCGTATGAAATAGATAAGTCATCGTTTACGTTAAATGCAATACCAAACGCTTCTACTTGCTCTGAAGCTACACCAGCTGCACCAAAAGTCATTTCTGACTGTTGCATACCAACTGTTACAGGTCCGAAAGAGTAGTTTACGAACGCAGTTAAGTGCTCATCATCATCTGCAACTACACCATTTACAGTGTTTGCACCGTCTGAGTTATCAACTATACCATAACCTGCACCCCAAGCTAGGCCGTCTACTCCAAGAGCATCACCTGAACCTGTTAATGCAAAATCCCAAGCAGATCCGTTAGCACCTGAAGACGAACCATCAGAATTACTTGTTCCTGATCCTCTTCTTGCAGCACCGTTAAAAGTTACTCCACCGAAAGATTTGATATAGTTAAATACACCAGAGTTACCAGCAGCACCAACTAAACCAGCTACACCAGCAGTACTATCAAAGTTATCTAGACCATCCCAGATTTCTTCAGCAGCTGTTGGAGTTTTATCATCGATAGTTGCAAGACCTGATCCAGAACCTTGGTCAAATGCTAAAGTTCCTAAGTCTCCCATATCAATTGATAATCTTGCTGATGACATACCAGCAAATTGGTCTTTTGACGCTTGGTAGTAAGAAACAGTCATACCATTTACATCGCCTGAAGCAGTAAATGCTAAGTTTGTTTTCATACCAAACGGGTTACCAGTTGTTTCAGTGTTATTTTCTGAAGTGTAAGTTAACAACGTAGCACCACTTACAGACATTTCAGCAGCATTAGCTGAAACAGCAGCAAGAGATCCAGCTAAAGCTGTTAATCCTACTTTTTTTAAGTTATTCATAATATTCTCCTTTGTTTTTGATTTCATATATGAACAATGGTAAATTATTGCGAAATAGCTATTTTTAAAGATTTTATCTTCTAAATAGTGATTTTTTTATTATGTGTTGCTTTTTTATCACACATCGTAAATTCACCTTTTAATTAACATAATATGCTATTAATACCTCAATCTCAGAAACATTTTATGAAAAAGCTGATAATTTTACTATTCATTTTAAACTCTTTAACCGCATGTGGAATATATAAGTATTCTGATGCTAGAAAAAACCCTGTAAATGCAAATGAAAGAGTTAAGAAAAATATGGAAGAAGGAAGAGGATTCAAATTAAGTGAACTTGGTAAAAATAGAGGGGGTGATTTTTTGTTTTCTTCATCCAATCCAATGTGGAGAGCAACGATGGAAAAATTAACTTTTGCTCCACTTAGTGTTGTTGATTACGGAGGAGGAATTATTATTACTGATTGGTTTAGTGAAGGCGATAGCAACGAACAAATAAAAATAGCAGTAAGATTTTTGACTAACGAAATTAGATCTGATGCTCTTAAGGTAATGATTCATAAAAAAAACTGTGTAACCTTCAATAATTGCAAAATTGTTTCGATAGAAAATACAACCAATGAAGAAATTAAATTTGCAATATTAAAGAAGGCAGCTCAATTAGAAAAACAAGATTTAGCAAAGAAAAAAGAAAAAAATTCTGATATCAAATTACCAAAAGATTTTTAAAAAAATTAAGCTAAATTTAAAATGCAAAATTTAGAAAGATACAATTTTCAAAAAATAGAGAAAAAATGGCAAGAATTTTGGATCAAAAATAATTCTTTCGCTGTTAAAAAAGACACAAATAAAAAAAAATTCTATTGCTTAGAAATGTTTCCATATCCTTCTGGAAAAATACATATGGGACATGTAAGAAATTATACAATTGGAGATGTTCTTGCCAGATATAAGATGCTTCAGGGTTTTAATGTTTTACATCCAATGGGATGGGACTCCTTTGGAATGCCAGCTGAAAATGCAGCAAGACAGAACAATTCCTCGCCTAAGGATTGGACTGAAAATAATATTAATGTAATGAAATCTCAATTAAAAAAACTTGGTCTTTCAATTGATTGGGACAGAGAAATTTCAACTTGTTCTCCTGAATATTATAAACATCAACAAAAAATTTTTTTAGATTTATATGATAAAGACTTAGTTTACCGAAAAGAAAGTTATGTAAATTGGGATCCAGTAGACAACACAGTATTAGCAAACGAACAAGTTATAGATGGCAAGGGTTGGAGATCAGGGGCAACAGTAGAAAGGAAAAAATTAAATCAATGGTTTTTTAGAATATCGAAATTTTCAGAAGAATTACTCCAAGATCTCTCAAAATTAGAAAATTGGCCAGAAAAAGTAAAAACCATGCAAAAAAATTGGATTGGAAAATCATTTGGTTGTGAAATTGATTTTCCTATTGAAGGTTTAAAAGACATTAAGTCAATTAAATGTTACACTACTAGGCCTGATACTTTATTTGGATTTTCTTTTCTTGGATTATCTGTAGATCACCCATTAGCAAAATATTATGAAAAAAATAAAGAATTTATCAAATTTAAAGAAGCATGCTCAAAAACAGGTACTACAGAAGAATCAATTGCTCAGGCTGAAAAAATCGGTTTTAAAACTGATTTATTAGCCATAAATCCCATAGACAAAAAAAGTAAAGTTCCAATTTATTTTGCGAATTTTGTACTTATGGATTATGGTTTTGGTGCTGTTTTTGGTTGCCCAGCTCATGATCAAAGAGACTATGATTTTGCAAAAAAATACAATTTACAAATTAAGACTGTAGTAAAACCTATCGAAGAAAATGATACTTATGAAGTATCGAATGAAGCTTATACCGGTCCAGGAAAAATAATAAATTCAGATTTTTTAAATGGTTTAAAAGCGCCAGAAAATTCTATTCCTCAAACAATAAAATATTTAGAGGAAAAGAAAATAGGAATAACAAAAATAAATTATCGATTAAAAGATTGGGGAATATCTAGGCAAAGATACTGGGGTTGCCCTATTCCAATTGCTTATGATGAAGATAATAAAATAGTGAAAATTCCAATCGATAATTTACCCGTTAAACTTCCAAGTGAGGTTGATTTAAATTCAAAAGGAAATCCCTTGGATGTTAATCAAGAATGGAAAAGTGTAAAAATAAACGGAAAAAAATGTATTAGAGAAACTGACACTTTAGATACTTTTGTAGATTCATCTTGGTACTACTTAAGATTTTGTTCAGCTAATGAAAATAATCATCCTTTTAACAGCAATGACATTGATTATTGGATGCCTGTTGATCAGTACATTGGTGGTGTTGAACATGCAATTTTGCATTTACTATATTCAAGATTTTTTACTAAGGCTATTAATCTAAAAGATAATAAAATAAAAATAACAGAGCCTTTTAATGGATTGTTTACCCAGGGTATGGTTTGTCATGAAACCTATAAAGATGAAAACAATAATTGGTTAAGTCCAGATGATGTTGCATCTGACGATGGTAAAAAATTTTTTTTAAAAAATAAACCTAATAAAAAAGTTTTGGTTGGCCCATCTGAGTCTATGTCTAAATCAAAAAAAAATACTATTGATCCTGAAAAAATGATAAGTTTATATGGTGCAGATGCCGTAAGATTATTTATATTATCAGATAGTCCTCCAGAAAAAGACATTCAGTGGTCAGAAAATGGGATGACTTCTGCTCATAAATTTATTCAAAAATTTTGGATATTAATTAATCAAGTAACTAGATTAAGTGAAAATCAGTCTATAGAAAATTCTGATGAAGTAGATATTTTTACAAATCAATCTATAGAAAAAATCAATAATGCTTTAGATAAGTTTAGATACAATGTTATTATTGCTGTCTTTCATGAAATTTATACTTTTTTCAAAAAAATTATTGAAAAAGATGAAAATTATAAAAATTTAAAAGAAAATTTTACAAAAATTTTGATTGTTATGATGCCTGTAATTCCTCATATAGTAAATGAGTCATTAAGAATATTAAACAACAAGGATAATTTAAAATGGCCAAACGTGAACAAAA
>QCMO01000025.1 GCA_003213695.1 Pelagibacteraceae bacterium AG-422-C23
AATCAAGAAATAACTAAAAAAAATAAAGATTTAATAGATTTTAGAAAAAAAAGTAAAAATGATTTTGCAACAAGTTTAAGATCTACTTTAGAAAAATATGCTAAAGAAAATAAAATTTCTTTAATATTGAGAAAATAGCAACTATTATTAGGTGAGAATGGTCTAGATATTACAAAAGAAATTTTAGAATTGTTTAATAAAAGTTAATTATGAATTTAAATAAATCACAAATCATAGATTTACTGCCTCATAGAGAGCCCATGTTATTGATTGATGAGTTAAGAGACATAAAAAAATTACACTCAGCTACAGCAATTATGAATGTTAAGAAAAATGGTTTTTATGTTCAGGGCCATTTTCCTGATCAACCTGTTATGCCAGGTGTTTTAATAGTTGAAGCTTTTGGTCAGGCGGCAGCAGCACTAACAGCTCACGGAATTGATAAAGAAACTTATGAAAACAAACTTGTTTTTTTAATGAGTGTTGAAAAAGCTAGATTTAGAAATCCAGTTATACCTGATTGTAAATTAGAATTAAAAATCGAGGCTATCAGATCACATGGAAGGGTGTGGAAATACAAAGGTGAAGCTTTTGTAGAAGGTAAAAAGATGGCTGATGCTCAGTGGTCAGCAACTATAGTAGATAGAAAATAATTAGTAATAATAGTTGATATAAAGAATATCAATACTTTTGATAGATATTCATTTATGTTTAATCCATTTTTTAAAAATATTGGTCCATTTAATATAGAAAAGTTACTTAGTAGGACCAATATCGAAAATAAAGAAAATTTTAAAAAAGATAAAATTTATAATGTTACTGATTTAGTAGCTGCCACTAATAAAGATTTAACTTTTTTTCATTCAAAGAACTATTCCGAGTTAGCATCAAAAACAAAAGCCTCATACTGCGTTACTTTAGATAATCTTTCTCATTTTTTACCTAAATCCTGTAAAAAGATAATTGTTAAAAATGTATTATTAACAATTGCAAAAATTACAAAAGAATTTTATCCCCAATCAATTGTTGATGATTTTGATGAAACAGCAAAAGATATTTCTAAATCTTCTCTTAAGAAAAAAGTTAAAAGTGGAAAAAATGTTTTAGTAGGTAAAAATGTAAAGATAGGTAAAAATTGTTTAATTGGTCATAATACAATAATTGAAAAAAATGTAATTATAGGCTCAAACTGCTCTATTGGTTCCAACGTAATTGTTAGAAATACAATAATTAAAGATAACGTAAATATTCTAGATGGATGTGTTATAGGAAAAAAGGGTTTTGGTTTTTTTCCAACTAAAGATAAAAATATGAGATATCCCCATATTGGTTTGGTAATAATAAATGAAAATTGTGAAATAGGATGTGGTTCTACAATTGATAGAGGTTCATTATCAAATACAATAATTGGTAAAAATACATTCTTGGATAACCAAGTTCATATTGCTCACAATAATAAGATTGGTGAAAATTGTATTATTGCAGGCCAAGTTGGTTTTGCTGGAAGCTCTACTTTAGGTAATAATGTTATGATTGGTGGACAGGCTGGAGTTTCAGGCCATCTAAAAGTTGGAAACAATGTTCAAATTGGTGGTGGAAGTGGTGTTATAAATGACATTCCTGACAATACTAAAGTTATGGGATACCCAGCAAAAAATTTAAGAGAATTTATAAAAGATAATAGATGATACACAAGACAGCTATAATAGACTCAAAAGCAAAATTAGATAAAAATGTTCAAATAGGTCCTTATTGTGTAATAGGTCCTAATGTTGAAATTGGAGAAAATACTATAATTCAATCTCATGTTAATATTTCTGGAAATACTAAAATTGGCAAAGAAAACAAAATTTATCCTTTTGTTTCAATAAATGACCCACAGGATTTAAAATACAATGGTGAACCTACAGATTTAATTATTGGAAATAATAATAAAATTAGAGAATATGTATCAATCAATCCAGGAACAGTTGGAGGTGGTGGAAAAACAGTGATTGGAAACAACTGTCTATTTATGGTTTCATCTCATGTTGCTCATGATTGTCAATTAGGAAATAATTTAATTATAGCAAATAATGTTGCCATTGCAGGACATGCAATTATTGATGATAATGTAATTATTGGTGGAAACTCAGGAGTTCAACAGTTTACTAGAATTGGTAAAATGGCTATGATTGGAGGAATGACTGGTGTATCACAGGATGTTATCCCATATGGATTATCAATAGGTAATAGAAATTCATTACAAGGATTAAATTTAATAGGATTAAGAAGGGCTAAGTTTGAGAATAAAGATATTTTAGAATTGAGTGATGCTTATAAAGAAATATTTGCCACAAAAAACCTTACTGAAAACTTAAATAAATTAAATGGGTCTTTTAAAGAGAATATTTTAGTTAAAGAAATAATTGAATTTATTACTAAAGATAAAAAAAGGCCTATTTGTACGCCATTTTCATAAAATGATAGGTTTATTTCTTGGAAAAACAGATTTCCCTAAAAAAATACTTAATAGATTAAAAAAAAGAAAGATAAAATATTTTATCATAGATTTAACAAAAAAAAATATTTTCAAAAAAGATAAAAATTCACACTTTATTAACATAGGTAGATTTGGACAGATACTTAATCTGATAAATGAAAAAAAATGTAAAAAAGTCATATTTGCTGGAAAAATTGATAAGCCAAAAATCTCAAAATTAAGACTAGATGTTAAGGGGATTTACTATATACCCAGGATTATAAGAGCAGCAAAACTTGGTGATGCTGCAATTTTAAAAGAATTAATAAAAATTTTAGGTGAAAATAAGATTAGAGTAATAAAATCAAACTTTTATAACCCTGAATTAACATTATCAAAAGGTAATTATACAAAAACAAAACCTTCGAAATTAAGCCTTTTAGATATTCACATCGGTATAGACGCTTTAAAAAAAGTTAATGCTTATAATCATGTACAGGGTTTAATTGTTAGAAATAAAAAGATTATCTCAAGAGAGACCGAAAAGGGTACGAAAAAAATGATTCAATCTATAAAAAAAGATAAAAACAACCCAGGTATATTAATTAAATTTCCTAAAAAAAAACAAGATTTAAGAGCTGATTTGCCAACTATAGGCCTTGACACTTTAAAAGATTGTAAAAAAGTCGGTATTAATGGAATTGTTCTTAAGTCTAAGCAAAATATTTTTTTGGATAAAAAAGAATCTATTAAATTCGCAAATAGTAATAAAATTTTTATTAATATAATATGAAAAAAAAAATGTTTATCATAACCGGTGAAGCTTCAGGTGATAAATTAGCATCAACTGTAATTTCTAAACTTAATCAATATAACGATAAAATTGACTATCTTTCAGTTGGAGGGTCTAACCTTTCTAAATTAGGAATTAGATCAATTTTTGATTTAAAAGATATTACTTATCTTGGTTTTACAAGTGTTATCTTGAATATTTTTAAGATTAAGAAAAAAATTGATTATACAGTAAATGAAATTCTTAAATTTGACCCAGATATTATCTTCAGTGTTGACAGTCCGGATTTTACGCTAAGAGTTTCTGAAAAAGTTAAAAAGATTAAATCTAATATTAAGATTATTCATTATGTGGCTCCTCAAGTTTGGATCTGGAGAGAAAATAGAGTCAAAAAATTCAAAAAATTTGTTGACCATTTTTTACTATTATTTGATTTTGAAAAAAAATTTTTTGATAATGAAAATATTAAGAATACTTTTGTAGGCCATCCATTATTAGAAAAAAATAATTCAAAAATTGATATATCAAATATTTCAAAAGGAAAAAAAATTATTTCTCTTTTTCCCGGTAGTAGGTTATCTGAATTAAAAATTCTTTTTCCAATATTGATAGATTTTGTTAAATTAATGAATAAAAGATTTAATGAATATATTTTCATTTTTCATACAACAGATGAAAATAAAGATTTTATAAATGCAAAGTTAAATAATTTTCAGTTAGAAAATATTGAAGTTGTTTCTGACAAGGATGTTAAATCTGAAATTTTATTAAATTCAATTTTTGCAGTCGCAAAGTCAGGCACAGTCTCACTTGAAATTTGTAATGCTAGAGTCCCATCAATTATAATATATAAAATTAATTTCATAAATTTTTTAATTATGAAATTTCTAGTTAAGGTTAATTTCGCAAATATAATTAATATTATAAATAATAGAGAAATTATTCCTGAACTTCTTCAAAATGAATGTAATTCAAAAGAAATATTTAAGTCTGTAAAATATTTTTTAAAAAATCCAAATTTTGCAAAAAAACAAGTTGAGGATTGCACTCGTACGCTAGAACAAATTAGATCTAAAACATCATCAAGTGAGGAGGCTGCAAAAATATTAAGTAAATATCTTGTTGCTTAACCTTTTACTTACTTCTTCTCGACCAAGAGAAATTATAATATCATAAATACCTGGCCCAAATTTAGACCCGGTTAAAGCAATTCTTAAAGGCTGTCCAACTCCTTTAAAATTTGTGTTATGTGATTTAATAAGTTCATTTATTATTGGTTCTAAATTTTCTCTAGTTAGCTCATCTATTTTTGAAAATTGAGCATTAAAATCAGAAACGACTTTTTTGGCATTATCATCAATTAATTTAATATCATCTTGATTAAAATTAACCTCATCTACAACAATATATTGACCATTATTAAATATATCTTCTAGAGTTTTAGCTTTATTTTTTAGAAAGATTAGAGATTTTTTAATCTTATCTCTCTTATCTGATTTAATTTCACTTTTATATAATTTGCAATACTCGTTTAATTGATCAAATAAATCTTTTTCATCGATATTCTTAATATAGTGCTCATTCATTGATAAAATTCTACTCATATCTAACTTTGATGGAGATTTTCCAATTCCTTGGAGATTAAAATATTTAATACTTTCATTTAAAGTGAATATCTCTTTATCTTTATAAGACCATCCTAACCTAAGAAGATAGTTTCTAAGAGCATCAGGCATAATACCAATTTTAGAATAATCATCTAACGTAGATGCCTTATCTCTCTTTGATAATTTCTTACCTTCAATTGTGTGAATTAAAGGTATATGAGCAAAAGAGGGTAATTCCCATTTCATAGCTTGATAAATTTGAATTTGTTTAAAAGTATTTATTTTATGGTCATCACCTCTAATAATGTGTGTCATATTCATTTGGTGATCATCAACCGATGCTGATAGGTTATATGTAGGTGTTCCATCATTTCTTAAAATGATAAAATCCTCAATGGTATTATTATCTATTTCGACATCACCTTGTACTAAATCATTTAAAATAGATGTTCCATCTATTTTACTTTTAAATCGAATTACTGGCTTGACATCTTTAGGAGCATCAGTTTCTTTTTTATCTCTCCATTTTCTATCATAGATGTAAGGAATTTTTTTTTGTTTTGATCTTTTTTTTTGTTCTTCTATTTCATCGCTTGAGCAATAACACTTATATGCATAGCCTTTTTTGAGTAATTCGTTTGCAACTTTTATATGATCTTCAATTTTTTTTGATTGTATATATTCTTCTCCATCATAGTTTATACCAATCCACTTAAGAGATTTAATTATTTGATTTTTATATTCATCTTTTGATCTTTCTTTATCAGTATCTTCAACTCTTAGGTAAAAATCACCATTTTGGTTTTTAGAATATAACCAATTAAATAAAGCTGTTCTCACACCACCTATGTGTAAAGGTCCAGTAGGGGATGGAGCAAATCTTGTTGCTACTTTTTTCATTGAAAATGTTTAGACTATTTTACTAGAAGTTTCTATATAAAGATACTAGTACGCCCTGTACTTTAACTCTATCTGGGCCAAAAATTTTAGTTTCGTAGTTTTTATTTGCACTTTCAAGTGCTACAACCTTACCTTTTTTTCTAATTCTTTTAAGCATAGCTTCATGTTCATCAATTAAAGCAACAACTATTTTTCCATTATCAGCTGTATCAGTTCTTTTGATAATAACAGTATCACCTTCGTTGATCCCAGCTTCAATCATTGAATCTCCTTGAACTTTAAGACCAAAATAATCACCATTTTTTTCTAAGTTACTAGGCAATGGTATTCTTGAGACCTCATTTTGAATAGCTTCTACGGGTGTTCCAGCCGCTATTTTTCCTAAGACAGGTACCTCTACATCATCAGACGTAGGTTTATCTTCATCTAAACCACCTTTAATAACACTTGGTGAAAAACTGTTGTAAATATCATTTGCTGAAGCTGTTTCTGGTAATTTAATTACCTCTAAAGCTCTTGCTTTATGAGCAAGTCTTTTAATAAATCCTCTTTCTTCTAATGCACTGATCAATCTGTGAATTCCTGACTTAGATTTTAAATTAAGAGATTCTTTCATTTCTTCGTAAGAAGGAGATACGCCAGAGCTTCTCAACTTCTTGTTGATAAATAAAAGCAGGTTTTTTTGTTTTTTTGTTAGCATAAGAACAAATATCGTACAAATTATGTTCTACAAAAGTTCTCTACAATTCACAATAGTAAAAAAAGCCAATAAAATAGGGATTTATTTGTCTAAAGAACAGAAAAAATAGAATTATTATCTAAATCTTTTAAAAGTGATTCACCAATCAAAAAAGTTTTAATTGAGGTTTTGTTAGATAATTCCAATAGCTCATCTTTTGTTTTAATACCACTTTCAGAAATTAATGGACCAGGATGATCAACCAAAACATCATGAATATCAAATGTTATATTTATGTCAGTTTTTAAAGTTTTAAGGTTTCTATTATTTATTCCAATTAAAGCATCTTTAAATCTTAATGCACTCTTTGCTTCTTCAATGGTATGAACCTCAACAATTACCGACATATTTAAGTTAAGTGCTTCGTTGTATAAATCATTAGCAAGTTCATCACTAACACCAGCTAATATAATTAATATTGCATCAGCTCCATAACTTTTTGCCAAAGGCACTTGAAATTTATCTACAAAAAAGTCTTTACATAAAATTGGTAAATTAATTTTTTGTTTAATCTTGCTAATATGTATCAGGTTTCCTAAAAAAAAATCTTCCTCGGTCAAAACTGATAAACAAGTAGCCTTATTAGTATTATATATATTAGCTATTTTAACAGGATCATAATCTTTAATAATAATACCTGCTGAAGGACTAGCTTTTTTAATTTCAGCAATGACTGAATATTTATCTTCTTTTATATTATTTTCAATTTTTTCTTTAAAATTTATAAATGTTTTATTTGCATTAATTAATTCATTCAATGAGTCAAGTGAAGTCGTTTTTTTTAAATCTAATATTTTTTCAATTTTCTGATTAATTATTTTTTTAAGAACATTTTCAGTCATTTTGAATTTTTTCTAAATGTTTAATAACTTTATTTGATAAAATATGTTCTCTTGCATTATTATATGCGTCAGTAAAATTTTGATGAGTTTCATTTACTATTAATCCTGCAGCAGCGTTTAAGCAGACAGCTTTTGAAAAATCATTATCTTCACCTTTAAATATATCAATCATTTTATCTGCATTAAATTTTGCATCATCACCAATTAGATTATCAAATTTATCCGCGTTTACATTTAATTCTTTTGGATCAATTATAATTTCAGAAATTTTGTTATCTTTTAATTGAGTTACGTTTGTTGGAGCATATGGAGAGATTTCATCTAAGCCATCTTCACTATTTACAATCCAAGCAAATTTAATATCTAAGTTATTTAAAGCACTTGCAAATATTTTTAAAAGTTTTTTATCAAAGACACCAACCACTTGTTTTTTAACTAAAGCAGGGCTGCTCAATGGTCCAATCATATTGAATATTGTTCTTTTTCCAATTTTTTTTCTAGTTGGACCAACAAATCTCATAGCACTATGATAATTTGGTGCAAACATAAAACCAAAATTATTCTTATTGATTTGAGTTTCTATATCATTTGGTTCTAAATCAATTTTTATATTTAAAGCCTCCAAAACATCACCTGATCCACACTTAGAAGATACAGCCTTATTTCCATGCTTTGCCACCTTTATACCCATACTAGCAAGTAATAAAGCAGAGGCTGTTGATATATTTAATGTATTCATTCCATCTCCACCAGTACCACATGTATCAATACAATTTTCCACATTTACTCTTTTAGATTTATTTCTAAGAACAAAAACTCCACCTGCTATTTCATCTGGAGCTTCGCCCTTAGCTGAAAGAAATGTCAAAAAATCAAATATTTCTTGATCCTCAGCTTTACCTTCCATTAATAATTCAAAAGCTGTTTTACTTTCTTTGAATGTCAAATTTTCTTTATTTTTAATTTTTTCAATAAACTGTTTCATTTATTTTTTAAATTCTAATAAAGTTTCTTAAAATTTTAATACCTAACTTTGTTTTAATACTTTCAGGATGAAATTGCACTCCATGAACATGGTATTTTTTGTGACTTACACCCATTATTAACCCATCCTTAGTTTCAGCAGTAATTTCAAGATCTTTAGCCAGTGATTTTTTATCAATAATTAAGCTGTGATAACGAGTTGCCTCAAAAGTTTTTGGAAGATTTTTTAATACACCAGTTTTTTTTGATATTATCTTACTGGTTTTTCCATGCATTAGCTTATTCGCTTGAACAATTTTAGACCCAAATACTTGACCTATTATTTGATGACCTAAACAAACTCCAAGAATAGGTATTTTTTTATATAAAGATTTTACAATGTTAAGACAATTACCTGATTGATTAGGATTTCCAGGTCCAGGTGATATTACAATTTTATTATACTTATTTTTTAAAATTTCTTTTGATGTAATTTGATCATTTCTAATTACATCAACATTTACTCTTAAAGAGGACAAATAATGATAAAGATTAAAAGTAAAACTATCGTAATTGTCTATTAAGATTATTTTTTTCATTTTAGTGCATTAATTAAGGCTTTTGCTTTATTAACTGTTTCTTCATATTCTTTTAAAGGCTTGCTGTCAGCAACGATTCCTGCTCCAGCTTGGACATAAAATTTATTTTTTTTTGCGACTGCTGTTCGTAAAGCTATACACGTATCAAATTCTCCATTCGCTGAAAAATATCCTATTCCACCTGCATAAACTTTTCTTTTAGTAGTTTCTAGCTCATCAATTATTTCCATGGCCCTTATTTTAGGAGCTCCAGAAACAGTTCCTGCAGGAAAACCAGCTAAAAGCGATTTAAATTTAGAAAATTTCTTATTATATTTTCCAACAACGTTTGAAACTATATGCATTACATGAGAATATCGCTCAATAATAAAGCTTTCAGTTACTTTGACAGAGTTTATTTTTGAAACTTTACCAGCATCATTTCTTCCTAAATCTAATAACATTAAATGTTCTGAAAGTTCTTTTTTATCTTTAAGAAGGTCTCTTTCATAAAATAGATCTTCTTTTAATGTTTTACCTCTTGGTCTTGTTCCAGCAATAGGTCTTACTGTAATTTTATCATCTCTAAGTCTTACTAAAATTTCTGGACTTGCCCCAATGATTTGAAAATCATTAAAATTAAAAAAAAACATGAAAGGCGAGGGGTTTGTTACTCTAAGTTTTTTATAAATATCTATCGGCTTTTTTGTTAATTTTGCTTCAAATCTTTGGCTAAGAACTACCTGAAATATATCACCTAATTTTATATATTTTTTTGCTTTATTTACCATTGATAAAAATTTATTTTTTGATGTATTTGATTTTACTTTTATACTTAGTGAATTTTTATTTATCTTTTTATCGATTTTTTTAAATGATGATTGAATTAATAACCTAAAGAGATCAGATTGTATTTCTTTAAATCTACTTTGATAATTAGTAATTTTTTCATCTTGAAAAATATTACGAATATAAAATATCTCTTTTTTTAAATTATCATGTATAACAAGCGTTCTAGGTCTTAAAAGTCTTACATCAGGTAATAAAAGATCATTTTTACAGTTATTAGGAAT
>QCMO01000026.1 GCA_003213695.1 Pelagibacteraceae bacterium AG-422-C23
AATTTATTTCTATTTGTTGTGTCTTTTTTCAGTTTATTTATATTGATATCATTCAAAAATGATAAATATCTTTTTTTGATTTTAATAGTTCCAATTATTATTTCATTTGGTTCAGGTTTTTATATTTTTCAAAAATATTTTGATCCTTTAATTTATTTAATATTTTTTTTACTATTTGATAAGAAAATTATTGAAAGTGTGATGAAAAAACAATTGATATTTCCTCTTATTTATTTTTCCATCTACTGGATCGGTTATTATACTTATGTCAGTGATTTCTTGAATTTTTAGTTAAAAGTATTTTTTTAGTTTTATTCCCAAAAAATAACTCATTTTTCCTATGATCTTAAAAAGATAATAATTACATCTATATAAATTTTTTTTATTCAAAATTAGCAATAAATTGATGACTGATAATATTAAAAATACAAATATTTTAATCATAGATATACATGTTCCCCTTATTTTTCCAAATAAGACATTTTCCATATAGGCACCTGAATAACCATATCTTAAACTTCTCATTTTAAACCATTTTTCTAAAAATCTATCTGGTTTAGCTATTTCATAAACAACAGCTTTTTTATTCCAATAAATTACAAATCCAACTGAGTGTAATTTCTTAAAGAACAACTGATCAGAGCCACCAACATCATTTAAAAAAATGTCAAATAAGTATTTAGTTTTGTTTAATTTTTTATATTTTAACAAAACATTATTTGTAGCTGCCCACACTACTTGAGAATAATTTTTTTCAATTTGTCTATTTAAAATTTGATATTTTTTTTCAAAATTTTTATTTGTATTATTTTTTAATAATTGAGGACCAGTCGATATATCACAATCAAACTTATTAAACGTTTTCAAATGTTCTGAAAGCCAATTTGTTTTGGGCACACAATCATCATCAATGAATCCTATATAATCAATATTTTTTTTTGAACCATATATAAATTTAAGGAAATTATTTCTAGCATGTACTATTCCTCTTTTTTTTTCAATTCTGTATATAATCTTAAACTTCCGTGAAACTTTAAATTTATTAAGATATTTTTTTTTATCTTTTAAAAAATTATTGTCAATTACAACAATTTGAATATTAAAATTTTTTGGTATTTTAATTTTATTGATACCTTTAATTGATTTTTTGAACGCTAAATCAAATCTTGATGAGCAAAGACCAATAACTATATCCATTATCTAAAGTTATAATTTAATATTTCCAAATTTTATTTTGTTTGTACCAATGCACCGTTTTTTTTATTCCTAGTTCAATTGTGGTAAAATTTCTAAAATTTACTATCTTTTTTACTTTTTTATTATTGCCATGTGTTTTCAATACATCTGCTTTTTGAAATTTTTTTTCAATTATTCTAGGTTGACTTCCTGTGTATTTTTTTATGCAGCTTATGATTTTAGATAAATGAATAGGTCTATTTGAACATATATTGAATATATGATGACCTTTTAATTTTTTTTTCAAAAGATTATTCATTATTAAAATTACATCATCTATGTATGTAAAATCTCTTGTATGATTTCCTTTATTAAAAAGATAAAAATTTTTTTTATTATAGATCGAATTTAAAAATTTCATCAGAAACATGTCTGGTCTGCCCCACGGACCGTAAACTGTAAAAAATCTTAGCCCAATCAAATTTAGATGAAAAGAATTAGAAACAATAAGTGCTATTTGTTCATTGATTTTTTTTGACATCGAGTAAATATTCTTAGGGTTTAATTTTAAATTTTCACTTAGTGGAAATGTTTTAAGATCCCCGTAAACTGAACTTGAAGATGCGTAAAAAACTTTTTTTATTTTTCTTTTTATACAATTTTGAATAATATTTGAAAATCCAATTATATTTGTATCAAAATATTTCTTTGGATTAATTAAAGAATATCTCACTCCTGCTTGAGCACCTAAATGAAATACACAATCAAAATTTTTTTTTTTAAAATAATTGTTTACATTATTTTGATTAGTGAAATCAATTTTTGAAAATATAAAATTCTTTTTTTTTTTTAATATGTTAACTCTTTTTTTTTTAAGGTTAACTGAATAATAATCATCAAAATTATCTATCCCATAAATTTTATTTTTTTTATTAAGTAGATCTTGAGCTAAATTAAATCCAATGAAACCAGCAACTCCAGTAATCAAAATATTCATATTTTTTTTTTTGTAAAAAATTCAAAGGCTATTTTTTTGAAGTTTTTAATAAACCTTATTGAAAATATTAAATACACAAAAAGAAAATTTTGTCCATTGTTTAACCTAATTTTACTATTCTCAATTATAAAATCTATATATCTCAATTTTGAAGAGATCCCACCTCGCCTAAAAACTCCAAAAATCTCATTTCTTTTAGTTGCCATCCCTTTAAATTTTTTTTTTATTATCATTCTATAAAAAAGATCATAATCAGAAGAAAATCTATATTTTAAATCATAAAATCCTAATTCATTTTGAGACTTTCTTTTAATAAAAAAACCAACAGAATGACTTGTGTAGAAACCAAAAGTCCAAAATATTTTTTCAGGGTAAAAACCACTTAAGAGCTTATGTTTGATTACGCTACCAAATAAAAAATCAATTTTTTGATTTTTGTTGAAATATTCATTTACAATTTTAAGAGTATTTTTGTAATAATAATCGTCAGAATTCAAAATTCCAATAATATCACCTGTGCTTTTTTTAATACCTTTATTCATAGCATCATAAATTCCCCTATCGTTTTTACTTTCAAAATAAGAAATATTTTTTTTATTCTTTTTTATAATATCAATAGTTTTATCTTTTGAGTTTCCATCAATAATGATATGTTCAAAATTTTTGTAAGTTTGATTGTTTACACTTTGAATATTTTTTTTTAAAAATTTTTCACTATTTTTTGTCACAGTGATAATCGAAATCTTATAATTTTTTTTTGGTTTTTTTTTAATCATTAGATAATTTTTGAATAACTTTTAAATATTTAGAACAATTGTCTTCAAGATCAAATCTAAAAAGAAATTTCTTTGCTAAAATTGCTTTTTTGAAATACCTTTTTTTATTATTGTTAAATTTAATAATTTTATTTGAGAGATTTACGAAATTTCCAACAGGAAATAATTCTCCTAATTTTCCAGATAATAAAATTTCATTCGGTCCTGTGGGACAATTTGAGGAAATAATTGGTATACCTAAATTTTGTGCTTCAATCAAAACATTGGGCAGACCCTCATATTTTGAGGTTAAAACAAACAAATCTGCTTTATTCATAAGGAAATTTATATTTTTTGAATAACCAAAAAAAATTACTTTGCTAGATAATTTGTTTTTTTTAACAAAACTTTTAAGAGTTCTTAAATTTTTTCCTTTGCCAACAATCATTAACTTTGCATCGATTTTATTAACTACTAAACTAAATGCTTTTAATAATGTTAAATGATCTTTTTGATCAGTTAACCTTCCAACTGATATAATCTTAAGAGTTTTATTTTTTGAAAAAATAACTTTTTTATTCTTAAAATTTTTATTTTCTAATGAGTTGTAAATACAAATTGAATTTATATTAAAAAATTCTTTTAATCTTTTTTTAAAAATTAAACTATTAACAATAATTATGTCTGAAAATTTTAAGAAAAAGTTGAAAATAATTTTCTTTAAAAAATTTTGTGCAAATTTTTCCGGGGCTGTATTTGACCTTATAATTATTTTTTTTCTAAAAATTTTTGCTAATAAAATTGCTGTTAAATTTGCTTGAAAAGATAAAATAATTATATCTTTTTTTCTAAAATATTTAATAAAAATAATAATCGAAATAATTATTTTTACTAATCTAGAAGAATTGTTATAGTTTTTTTTTGGTGTAAAAAGTTTAATATTTTTTGAAAAATTTTTTTTATGATTATTATTTCCTGATATAACACAGACTTCTTTTTTTCCAATTTTTTTTGATAAATAATTAGTAATAATAAATAGATTTTTTTCAACTCCTCCATATTCAATTGAGGGACAAAAAATTAAAATATCTTTCATTGTTTTTTGCGTTAATTTCTTTATAAAATTAGATATGCTTATTTACTATTGGTGTCCTTTTTTAACAAAAATTGCAACAATAAAATCTGTAATAAATTCAATCTCATCATTTAAGAAGTATAATCTTTTAGGAAGAAAAATTAATTTAAAAATCATAAATTCTTATGGTGAGTGGAATGAGGAAATTAAAAAAAATAATTTAGAATCGTTAAACCTTACTAATTTCGATCTTCATCAAATTTTACCAAAAAAAGGTTTATTAAGTCGTTTTTCACTTCTGATAATATCGGTTCTAAATTTTTTTCCTTTATTATTCGTTGTAAAAAAAAATAAACCTGATTATCTTGTAATTCATCTTCTGACTTCTTTGCCCATTATTTTGAGTAGTTTTTGGGGAACCAATACAAAAATAATTTTGAGAATTTCTGGTTTACCCAAATTAAATTTTTTTAGAAGATTTTTATGGAAATTTTTTAGTAACAAAATTTTTTTAATTACAACTCCAACCAGTCTCACTAAAAGTTTTTTAATCAAAAATAAAATCTTTAATGAAAATAAGATTAAAGTACTAAGAGATCCCATAATAGATTGTAGAAAAATTAATATTCTCAAACAGGAACAAATTGAGAAAGATTTAAAAACTGAAAATTATTATATTGCTGTTGGAAGATTAACCCATCAAAAGAATTTTGATTTTTTGATTAAATCTTTTTCCAAAATTCATAACCATTTAAAAACTAAAAAACTACTTATTTTAGGTGACGGTGAGGAAAAAAAAATATTACAAAAGTTAATTAAGATTAACAATATGGAGAATAATATTTTATTGATGGGATATAAAAAAAATGCCTACAAGTACATTTATAATTCTGAAGCTTTAATATCTACCTCAAATTATGAAGATCCTGGTTTTGTCATATACGAGGGTATTTACTTAAATAAAGCTATAATTTCATCTGATTGTGATAATGGTCCTAAAGAATTAAAAGAGACAATTAAAAATGGTTATTTCTTTCAAAAGAACAATTATGAAGATTTTAAGAAAAATATTCTTGAATATGAAAAAGAAAAAAATTTGATCATTAAAATTAATTCAAAAAAATTTTGTAAAAATTTTACATTATTCCGGCACAACTTAGTTTTTTCAAAACTCTTAAATTAGTTTTTTTAAAATTGAATTAAAATCTTTAATTATCTTTTTGTTAGAAAAACGTTTTAAATTTTTTGAACAGATAATTTCTTTTTTTAGATATTTTTTTCTATTTAAATAGAAATCATCCAATAACTTTGAGAGAGCGCGGAAGTCCTTAACAGGATAAAAAGTCCCGCCCTTGCCATTTAATAATATTTCTTTTGATCCAGATTTAAATTCTGATGATATAATTGGTAATCTGTAACTGGCTGCTTCAACATAAGTATTGGGGAAACCTTCGTACAATGAAGATCCAACATATAAATCAGCATTTTTATAAATTGTATCATCATTAAAAACTTTGTTTATTAATTTAACATTCTTTAATTTTCTATCTTCAACAAAATTTTTTAACAATTTAAATTTTTTTCCATATCCATAAAGCTTAATATTAAATTTTTTTATATTTTTTAAAATTTCTATAGCTTTTAAAATTGTAATTTGATTTTTTTGACTTTCAAATCTTCCAACATTAATCAAATTAACTTTGTCTTTAACTTTTTTTTTATTTTTTTTTAAACCAAAAAAACATGGATTGTATAATGTGATGATTTTTGCATTAGAAAATTTTTTTAGATCTTCAGTAGTTTCTTGACTGTTTGTAATTATAAGATCTGCTTTTTTATAATCTTTTTTTATTAAAAATTTAATCATTGTTTTCTTTAAAAAATCATTAAAATTTTGGTAATTCGAAAGTTCTGACAAGTGGTTTCTTTCAAATAAAATAAGTTTTAAATTTTTAATATTTCTTAAAAATTTAATTGTAAGAACATTTGCAAAATATTGATTGGATATGAAAATTTTTTTTTTATATTTTTTGTCTCTTTCAATAAAATTTTTTATTTCATCAAAAGCAAACAAAGTTCTCGTTGATGAAATTTTCTTATATCTAATTCTTTTATTAATTTTATTGGAAATTTTTTGACTATTTAAGCTAATAAAATCAATATCAAAATGATTTGAATTAATTCCGTTAATAAGACGAGAAATTGAAAGGTCAGCACCGCCATATCCAGAATATGGATGAAAAAAATATATCTTTATTTTATTTCTCAATCTAAATCTTTTTTTTTAATAATCTTAACAAATTTTTGATAGAAACAGACCTGTCACTTTTTTTTTCTATTTCGTTCAATTTTTGATTAGTTTTTTTTTTCAATACAGCAAAACCTGAGGAAATAAATGTAAAATCCAAATCAAAATTATGAGAATTACAAGAATAAATATCAATAATTTTAAAAAATGTTTCTCTGTTATTTACCTCACACCAAAAATTATCTCTATACCCATTTTTTAAATAAGGTATCCATGAAATATCATCAATAAAAAAATACCCACCTTTTTTAAGATAATCATAGTAATTATAAATAATTTTTGAAACATGCAAAGCTTCATGAAAACTATCTAAAAGTATTACATCTAAATTGGTAGATATTTGTTTTTGAATTTCCTTAAAATTGTCATCTCGTGAATGTATGAATTTCCATCTACTTGATTTAATCAAATTACTGTAGTCGTCAATATCCACAGATACAACGTCTCCATTATTTTTTTCTGCTAAATCAACGAATAATTTTGTAGAAGCGCCTTCTCTCACCCCAAACTCTAAGATTTTAATATTGCTAATATCTTTAATTTTATTATATAAAAAAGTATTTAGTTTATAATTGTGGTCATCCATAAAAATATTTAGATTAAATTAAAGTATATAAACATAATTATGAGTTTAAAAACAAAAAAAATATTCATTTGTGGCCATAATGGCATGGTAGGTAACTCTTTGCTTAAACTTCTAAAAAATAAAAAGTTTAAAAATATTATAGTGAAAAATAGAAAGGATCTTGATTTAACAGATTTCAATAAACTCAACAAATTTATAAGGAAAACTAAACCACATATAATAATAAATTGTGCTGGACTAGTTGGTGGTATTATGGCGAATAGTTTAAATCCACTTAATTTTCTAAGGGTAAATATAAATATTCAATTAAATATAATAAATTCATGTGAAAAAAATAAAATTAAAAATTTTATTAATCTTGGTAGCTCTTGTATTTATCCAAAATTCTCAAAGCAACCTATTAAAGAAGATTATCTACTAGATGGTAAGTTAGAAAAAACCAATGAAGGCTATGCATTAGCGAAAATCATAGGATTAAAAGCATGTGAATATTTTAATAAAAAAAATAAGACTAATTATGTTACATTAATGCCATGTAATATTTATGGACCCAATGATGAATTTGACAAAGACAAGTCTCATTTTCTCCCAGCTTTAATAAGAAAATTTCATAAGTCAAAAAAAAATAGTTCTGTTGAAATATGGGGTTCCGGCAATGTTAGGAGAGAACTAATGCACGTAGATGATTTATCAGATGCAATATGTTTCTTTATGGAAAAGATTTACTCAAAAGATAAAAAATTAATTAAAATGATTAATCAAAAACCTTATATTAATATTGGTAGTGGAAAAGATATGAAGATCAAAGAATATACAAAAATCATAAAAAAAATAATTAATAAAAATGCAAAAGTTTTTTATAATAAAAAATATCCCGATGGAACTCCAAGAAAATTACTTGATATCAGTAAAATTGAATCATTTGGCTGGAAACCTAAAAAAAAATTAATTGATGGGATCAATGAAACTTATATTTGGGCTATAAAGAATAAAGTAATCTAAATTGAAATATACAATTAAAAAAAATAAATTTTCTAATAAAAGATTTTTTTCTTTAAAAAAACCAAAATTGCCAAAATTAAAGAATCAAAAATTTAAAACTTTTTTTACTTTAAGAAAAAATAAAAATTTATGTGGTGGCTTAAGAACTAGAAATATTTTTAAAACATCCTACGAAAATTTCCCCCTAATTTCTATAATAATTCCAAATTTGAACGGAAAATTCCTAAAAAAAACAATTAAGAGTGTAATCAAACAAAAATATCCAAATATAGAAATTATTGTAATAGATGGTGGTTCAGAAAATAAAAACATATCTTGTTTAAAATCAGAATTTAAAAATGATATTGATTATTGGGTTAGTGAAAAAGATAAAGGTATTTATGATGGTTGGAATAAAGGTATTAAACTAAGTTTAGGTAAATATATTGGAATAATAAATTCTAATGATTATTTTTTTCCAAACGCCACAAATTATTTAATAAGATATATTGAAAAATATAAAGATTACGATTTCATATTAGGGGCAGTGAAAAAACATAAAGTATATGCTGGTTTTAGACCATTAGATATTAAATATAATTTTAATATTTATCCATCTACTGTTATTGGTTTTTTTATAAAATTGGAATCACAAAAAAAAGTAGGACTATATAATTTGAAATATAAATGCTCTTCAGATTACGACATGTTTTACCGAATAATTGTAAAAGAAAAAATGATTGGTATTCCTACAAAACATAACGAGGTTTTTGGTAAATTCGAACTTGGAGGTTACTCTAGTTCACTATCATTTTTTGATCACTTATTTGAAGAATTACAAATTAGATATGATAATGGACAAAACTTTCTAATTTTATTTTACATTTTTTTTGGCAGATCATTAGTAAAATTCATATATAAGTTAAGAAGTATTTTTGAATAGTTATTTTTTTTTTAATACAATAAAAATTGAGATTGGATAGACATTTTTAATATCTTTAGATATTAACTTAGTTATCCAATCTAAGAAAATTGTCATTGCAACAAATACGATATTTAAAGGATAAATCTTGTTAATTAACCCATGAACAATACTGTAAGCAGCAAAAAAAGGACCAGTGCCTAATGTATTTTTATAAACCACTTCTAAATTGTGTTTTTTTGAGATTTTTTCAAAATAATTTAAGGTATATCTATTATAATCATTTGGTGCCTCATGGTACCTATAAATAAATGGTGTTGAAATATAAATTTTACCTTCATTATCAAGTAATTCCTTTAATTCTATTATTGCATTATCTATGTCAAATACATGTTCTAGAACATTAAAAATTAAAATATTTTCAAAATTAAATTTTAAATTATTTTTCTTTTCTAAATCAAATTTGATATAATTTTTTTCTTTGAAATTATAAGTATCACTAAAATAAGGATTAACATCGTTCATTTGAAAAAAATTAAAAAAACTTTTTTTATTGATCTGATCATTTCCAATTTCAAGACATTTGCCGTGTAAATCAAAATTCTCACATTCAATTTCCTGTAGTGCCCTACATGGGCTTTTTCTTTGCAAAATTTTTTGAAAAATTTTAAGCATTTTAAATATTTAAGTATCTTACTCCCTCACAATATTTGGAAAATCTAGTTGGAACTAAAGTTATCAAATCATCTTGAAGAAATTTATTTTCAATTTTATGTTCTACAACAATTCTTTTATCTTTTTTTCTTCCATGAAAAGCAAAGCTTTCAAAAAATTT
>QCMO01000027.1 GCA_003213695.1 Pelagibacteraceae bacterium AG-422-C23
TTTGCTGTAGCATCTGCAGCACCAATTATTTTAAACTTAGTTTTAATTGGTATTCTAATTTTTGGTAAATACCTAGGTGATGAGATTATTTATTATCTTTCATATGGCGTATCATTAGCTGGATTTCTACAATTAATTTTTTTATATAAGTTTGTTTCTAAATTTTATTTAGTTAAATTTGATTTTAAATTCAAAATTAACAACAAAGTAAGATTTTTTTTTAAAAAACTCTTACCAAGTATATTTTCATCAGGTGTAACTCAAATAAATATATTAATAGGCACAATTATAGCATCTTTCCAAGCCAGTGCGGTTTCATATTTATATTATGCAGACAGGATATATCAGATAAATTTAGCAATAGCAGGCATTGCAATTGGAGTAGTTGTTTTACCACAACTTTCTAAACATGTTTATTTGAAAAAAAAGAGTAAGATTTTATTGATTCAAAATAAAGCGTTAGAACTTAGTATGTTTTTAAGCTTACCAGCGTCAGTAGCATTATTCATTGGATCTGATGAGATAATATCTGGATTATTTGGTTATGGTTCTTTTGATGATAAAGCAGTATCAAACTCTGCTCATGCTCTTTATTACTTTGGACTAGGTCTACCAGCTTTTGCTTTAATAAAAGTTTTTTCGACTTTTTTCTTTGCAAATAATGACACTAAAACTCCCTTTGTTATTTCTTTAGTATCAGTTATTTTGAATATCTTTATTAGCTTATATTATTTTAAAGTAGTTGGATTTATAATTATACCTATAGCAACAACTATTTCATCATGGTTCAATTCAATTGTATTATTTATTTTTTTAAAAAATAAAAGATTATTTAGTTTTAATGATATTTTTTGGATAAAATTTTTTAAAATTATTTTTGCATCAATGGTAATGGGAATATTTTTTAATTATTTAACTGTAATTTTTGAAAATCAATTGTCATACGAGTATCAATTTAAATCACTTTATTTGATTTTTTCTGTTTTTTTAGGTTTAGTCTTATATTTATTATTAAGTTTTTTTATCAAGGCTTTTAATTATAAAGATCTTAAACTAAAGTATTAAATTATGGGAAAAAAAATTTTTTCAGGTGTTCAACCAACTGGAAACCTTCATTTAGGGAATTATTTAGGTGCAATTAAAAACTTTGTAAAACTTAGCAATGATAAAAATAATCAATGCATATTTTGCGTTGTTGATCTTCACGCAATAACAGTTTTTCAGGACCCAAAAGATTTAAGGAATAACATTTGTGAAACCGTTGCAACTTTCGTTGCTAGTGGAATAGATCCAAAAAAAAGTATTATCTTTAATCAATCACAAGTCAGTGCACATTCGGAGGCAGCATGGATATTAAGTTGTATTGCTAGAATGGGATGGTTAAATCGAATGACTCAGTTTAAAGAAAAAGCGGGTAAAGATAAAGAAAAAGCAAGCATTGGTCTTTATTCTTACCCAGTTTTAATGGCAGCAGATATATTACTGTATGATTCAACTCACGTTCCTGTTGGAGATGATCAAAAACAACATTTAGAACTTTGTAGAGATATTGCACAAAAATTTAATAATGATTTTCATTTAAATGATTTTTTTAAAGTACCGGAACCTTTAATACAAAATCAATTTTCTAGAATAATGAGTTTAAAAGATGGTTTGAAAAAAATGAGTAAATCAGATTCCTCAGATTTAAGTAGAATTAATTTAACTGACAAAAAAGATGAAATAATAAATAAAATCAAAAAAGCCAAGACTGATCCGATGCCGATGCCTTCATCGCCAGAAGAACTTGAAAAAAGACATGAGGCTAAAAATCTACTCGGTATATATTCAAGTTTATCTGATTATACTTTGGAAAAAACTATTAATGAGTTTTCTGGAAAAAATTTTTCAGAGTTTAAAGAAAAACTCTCTCAAGTTATAGTTGATAAAATTGTTCCCATCTCGGTTGAAATTAAAAAGTTACTTGATGAAAAAAAATATTTAGATGAAATATTGCTTGATGGTTGTAAAAAAGCAAATGAAATAGCAACTAAAAAGATAAAAAAAATTCATGAAATATTAGGTTTTTGAACTTTTTTTCATTAACAAGTTTCATTTTTGTAATTATTGATTATATATAATTTATGTTCGTTCAAACCGAAATTACGCCAAATCCAAATTCTTTGAAATTTCTTCCCGGAAAGACGGTTTCAAATCATGGATCATTTGAAATAACCAAAAAAGATCAAACTAATAATGAGTTAATTAGAAACTTACTATCTGTTAATGGGGTAGAAGGAATTTTTTTAGGAAAAGATTTTATTTCTATTAATAAATATGACGAAGTATCATGGGATGAGGTTAAACATATTATAATTTCACTTATTAATGATTTTTACTCAAGTGGTAAAGATTGTGTTATTGAAAAAGACTTAAATGATCAAACAGGAGATTTGGAGGAAATAGAAAAGAAAATTGTCAAAATTTTAGATGAAAAAATCCGACCAGCTGTTGCAAAAGATGGTGGGGATATAAAATTTAAAGAGTATAAAAATGGTATTGTAAAGGTTCAGCTTCAAGGGAGCTGTTCTGGTTGTCCTAGTTCGACAATGACATTAAAACAAGGTGTTCAAAATTTGTTGCGCCATTACATACCAGAGATAAAAGAAGTTGAGTCCATATAAAATGAACAAAAGATTCAAAATATTCAATTTCAAATTTATGAAATATTTAGAACAAAGAAATTTAGGAACGCTTCCTAAAATTTTTTTCAGTTCTATAGTTGTTGTAGCTTGCTTTTACACAATGCCAAAAATGGTAAATCACCTAAATGATAAATCTATAGAATTTAAAAATAATTCAAAAGCTGTCCTTGCTTATACTTTAAAGAACAAAGGACAAGTTAATGCAAATAATCAACAAGAGTTAAACGAGAGTGATCTATTAGTTGATATTTTTAGTTTAAATGAATTAGAAACGGACACAGTAAGGTTAAATGCTTCTACAATTGAACAATTATTTCAAGATACAGATTATACTTTACAAGATGTGAGAGTAAAAAAATTAGTAAAACCAATTGCTTTAACTTTACTCCCTGCTGAAATTAAAATGATTGAAAATACAAAAAAAAGGAAGGATTTTTTTATTCAAATTATTTTACCATTAATACTCCAGGAAAATAATAATATTAGACTTGATAGAAAAAGACTTTTTAGCATTATAAATAAAAGTAAAAATACAAGTTTAGAAAAAAAATGGCTTCAAAAAAAATATAAGCAATATGGTGTTCTCTCAAAAGATTTGTCTGAATTAAAAATAAGAATGGATGAAATTCCAGTTTCATTAGCAATAGCTCAAGCAGCAAAAGAAACAGGCTGGGGAACATCTAGATTTGCTCAAGAAGGAAATGCCTTATTTGGACAATGGACTTGGTCTGGAGAAGGTCTCAAACCAAAAGATGCAGAAAAAAATCAAGGTCACAAAGTAATGAAATTTAATGTTTTACAAGCGTCTGTGAGAGCCTACCAAAGAAATTTGAATACTCACTCATCATATAAAAATTTAAGACAAGCGAGAGCTGAATTAAGAGATCAAGGTAAAGAATTAGATAGTTTAATTTTAGTTAAATATTTAAACGAATATGCGGAAACAGGTGAGCAATATGTAGATGTACTTCAGAAGATTATTAAACAAAATAGTCTAAAAGATTTTGATGACACTAAATTACTTCCATCGAGTATTGAACTTGAAAGTTTAATTTAATTTTCTGAAATAATAAATTGTGTACCAAACCAACGCCACTTTCCATTATCATTAAGTGAACAATTTATTCTACCTCTTCTAGGCTTAAATGGTTCTCTAAATTTAATAGTTAATTTATTATTTATAATATTTATTTTTGATTTCTCCCATTTGTCACCTTCATTAGAGTAACAATTTATATTATTTATATTTTTTTGATTTTCAAAAAACTCAACAAAAAATTTAGGTGGATTATTATTTTTATCTAATTTTTTCTCTTCAGGTTGTAAATCTTTGTATTGGAGTGGGGAATAGTTGATTATTGATTTGAATCTTTCTAATTCACCATATTTTTCATTTATAGGAAATCTTGGGAGTTCAAATCTATCTTTATTTAAATCTATTATTCCAGAGTGCTGACCAAATGATAGTTTAAAGTTTTTTGATATATAATCTTTCATGAATTTTGAATATTCACCAAATGGATAAGAAAATAAGGAGGGTACGTATCCTAAATTTTTAAGAAAAATTTTACTTGCTTTTTCAATATCATAAATAAATTCTTCATTGGTCTTATCTATTAAATAATCGTGGGTATGTGAATGATGCCCAATCATAACAAAATCAAATTTTTCAATTTCTTTAATTTGACTCCAGGTCATATATCCATTTTTACCAATAGGTTCTGTTGAGATGAACAGGATAAAAGGAATTTTATTTTGTTTTAAATAGGGCCAAGCTTCATCATAAAATGATTTAAATCCATCATCGATTGTAATTAGGATTTTTTTTTCTTTTTTTGGTTCATCAAATTCTTTTTCAAAATTTTTTGGATTATAAAAAGCAAATTTTGAACTTTCAATTAATTCCATATGTTTTTTAAAAATATCCATTTGTATATTTGTTGATGGATATTTTGACTCATTAAATCTATGGTACATTATAGATAAAACACCTTCATCATTAGAATAAAGTTTGATATTATTTTCCCCTGCTTTAGAATTAAACATAAATAAAAATGTCAAAATGAATAAAATGATTATTGATGCAGCTAATGAAAATATTTTTTTAATGATCATATCTAATAACGATATTTATAATATTAGTCACAAAAATGACAAAACTAATTATGAAAAGTTAATATCCTTAATTTTAAACTTTTTAGAGATAAATAAGCTTAAATTAAAAGATATATCTGCATTTTATGTAAATAGAGGCCCAGGTAGTTTTGCAGGAATTAGAAATTCACTGTCTACAATTAAGGCAATTCATTTAACTCAAAAAATAGACTATTATTGCTATAGCTTTAAGGATTTTGAGTATGAGAAAGGTACTAAATATGAAAATATCCCCGATCTATGCGATAAATTTAAAGTTAAAAAAAATTTGATTAAACCTATTTATTTAAGTTAAAATTAAATATGTCAGATACGATTGAACAAAAATGTTTATCAAAAGGGGTCAAGCTTACAGACCAGAGAAAAATAATCGCTAAGGTTATGTCAGAGTCTACGGATCATCCTGATGTAGATGAATTATATAATAGAGTTTCAAAATTAGATGCCAAAATTAGTATTGCAACAGTTTATAGAACTGTAAAATTATTTGAGGAGTCAGGAATTTTAACAAAACATGAATTCAAAGGTGGTAAAGCAAGATATGAAGAATTAAATGAAGGTCATCATGACCATCTTATTGATGTAAAGTCTGGTGAAATTATTGAATTTGTTGATGAAGAAATTGAAAAGCTTCAAAAAAAAGTTGCTGAAAAATATGGATATACTTTAGTAGATCATAAATTAGAATTATATGGGGTTAAAAAAAACCTCGATAAATGAAAAAAAAAATTTTTATCAAAACTTTTGGTTGCCAAATGAACGAGTACGACTCCAATAGGATTTATGACACCGTAAAGAAAATAGGTTACGAAAAAACTCTTAATTATGAGGATGCAAATTGTTATTTGTTAAATACTTGTCATATAAGAGATAAAGCAAAAGAAAAAGTTTACCATGAAATTGGAAGGGTAAAAAAAATTTTTAGGAATAAAAAAAAACCACTAGTAATAATTGCTGGATGTGTGGCGCAAGCTGAAAATGAGGAAATATTTAAAAGAGAATCATACATAGATTTAGCTATAGGCCCACAATCTTATCATAAGATTAATGAGATGATATTAAATTACTTTGAAAAAAAGAAAAAAAAAGATGAGACAGAATTTGATGTTATATCAAAGTTTAAATATTTTAGTAAAATAAAAAATGAAAGTGGTAAAATTTCTGCATTTTTAACAATCCAAGAAGGATGTGATAAATTTTGTCATTTTTGTGTGGTTCCTTTTACTAGGGGGCCAGAATACTCAAGACCATTTAGTCAAATAATTGATGAAGCAAAATATTTAGCAGATCATGGAACTAAAGAAATAATTTTACTTGGACAAAATGTAAACGCATATAAATTTAAAAATTATAGATTATCAAACTTGATTTTTGAAATTGAAAAAATAGCTGAGATTGAAAGGGTAAGGTATACAACATCTCATCCTAAAGATATGACAGAAGATTTAATCGATACATATAAATATTCAAAAAAATTAATGCCGCTAATACATCTTCCTGTTCAAAGTGGATCTGATAAAATTTTAGAACTTATGAATAGAAGACATAATATCGGTAATTATTTAGAAATTTTTGATAAATTAAAAAATATTAATTCGAAAATTGAATTTTCTAGTGATTTTATTATTGGTTATCCGGGCGAAGAAGAAAAAGATTTTGATTTAACTTTTAATTTGATAAAGAAAATTAAATTTATTAATTCTTATTCTTTTATCTTTAGTCCAAGACCAGGAACTCTTGCTTCAGATTTAAAACTTATCGATAGACAAATTTCGATGAAAAGGTTAGAAAAAATTCAAAATCAACTTTTCGAGAACCAAATTATAATGAATAGATCAATGGAAAATAAAATTTTGAATGTTTTGGTAGAAAATTTGACTGAAAATAAAAAACAGGTTTTTGGGCGAACAGAATATATGACACCAGTATTATTTGACGGTAGCGAAAAAGATATTGGAAAAATTTTGCCAGTTAAAATTTTCAAAAGTAATAGAAGCACATTATTTGGTGTGGTGGTTAATAGTTCAAATAAAAAGGTAGCCTAACAATTGAGCAATTTAGTTAAAAAAGATATTAATGCGGCTTTAAAATTTGTTTATTCAGAAAATAATTCCTTAAGCGTTATATTTCATGATAATGATTTATTGATGGGTGTAGTTGGTGAATTTAATAAAAATTTAAAAGAATTAGAAAAAATTACCCAATCTAGTTTATACTCCAGGGGAAATTCTATACTTATCAAATCTGATCCCCAAAAAAATGAGTTATTAAAAAATGCTATTCAATTTTTGGCTAATCAATTTATAAATAATGGGAGTATAGAAAATAAAGATATAGTTTCATCTGTAGATAAATTTATGATTAACGAAAAAATTAAAAATCAAAACATAACAGATATAATAAAAACACCAAAAAAATCAATAATACCAAGATCAGAAAAGCAAAAAGGTTATGTAAGAGCTTTGCGACAGAGTGATATTATAATTTCTGCTGGTCCAGCAGGAACTGGAAAAACATTTTTAGCAGTAGCTGTTGGTCTTACAATGCTATTAGAAAAAAAAATCGAAAGAATAATTTTATCAAGACCCGCAGTTGAAGCCGGTGAAAGATTGGGTTTTTTACCTGGTGAT
Organism: Pelagibacteraceae bacterium AG-422-C23; assembly: GCA_003213695.1. Taxonomy (GTDB): domain Bacteria; phylum Pseudomonadota; class Alphaproteobacteria; order Pelagibacterales; family Pelagibacteraceae; genus Pelagibacter. Next base: position 7,469 of record QCMO01000027.1, read on the forward strand.
ATGAAGGAAAAAGTCGATCCATATTTGAGACCTTTATATGACTCTCTTTATGATCTTTTTGATTTTGAAAAAATACAAAGAATGATCGAAATTGGAGATATTGAAATTGCACCTTTAGCATTTATGCGAGGTAGAACATTAAAAAATTCTTTTGCTATTTTAGATGAAGCTCAAAATGCAACTTCAACACAAATAAAAATGTTTTTAACTCGTATTGGAGAAAACTCAAAAATTGTTGTCAATGGAGACCCATCACAAATAGATTTACCTAATAAGGGAATGTCAGGATTAGTAAAATCTAAAGAACTTCTTGGTCATTTAGATGAAATCTCCGTCATAGATTTTGATCATTCTGATGTAGTGAGACACCCACTTGTTTCAAAAATTGTAAAAGCTTATTCAGAAAATGATTGATATAAATGTCTTCTCAGAGGAGAAGGCTTGGACTAAAAGAATCAAAAAAAAACAAATATTTTTCAATAATATTTGTAAAGCATTTCCAAAAAAATATAAATTTTTAAATAAAAAAGTGAGCCTTTCACTTTTGCTTTCAAATAATAAGAAAATAAAGAAATTAAATAAAATATTTAGAAATAAAAATAAACCCACTGATATATTGTCATTCCCTCATAGTGAAAAAAGTAAAATTTTAAAAAAAATTTATATTGGTGATATTATAATAAGCTATAATTTTATAAATCAACCGAAATCACAGAAAATTAAAGATTTTAAAAAAAAATTAATCAAAACTTTTATACACGGTTTTCTTCATTTATTGGGACATGATCATATAAAGAATGCAGACTACAAAAAAATGCTTAAGGAAGAAGATAAAATATATCAATCAGTAATTTTAAAATTAAATTAAATTGTTCAAGAAATTTTATATAGAAATATTATATTTGATTATTGTTGGTGCAATAACTTCTTTAAGTTTACCTCCTTTTAATTATCTAATTATAAATTTTTTTACATTTTCATTATTATTTTTGTTTTTAATCAATAAATCAAAACAGCATAAAAATATATTTTTTTTCTTTGTTTACGGTTGGCTTTATGGTTTTGGTTATTTTGTTTCAAATTTATATTGGATATCAATTTCCTTAACTTTTGACGAGAATTTTAGTTTTTTAATCCCAATAACATTAATATTAATACCAGCTTTTTTAGCTTTATTTTACGGTTTGATTACAATCTTATTTATAATTTTAAATCCAAAAAAAGTGATTAGTTCATTTTTAGTTTTCTCATTATTATTTGGAATTTTAGAGTTCATAAGAGGATCAATACTAACAGGTTTTCCTTGGAACTTAACAGCTTATAGTTTTTCTAATCAGCTAGAAATTTTGAGTATTATTTCAATAATAGGTACTTATGGATTTAATACTTTATGTATTTCATTATTCACATGTCCAGCAATTTATATTTTGAGTAAATCAAAAAAAGAACTGACAATTTGTATTTGTTTTTTATTTATGTTTGCATTGTTTTACGCTTATGGATCTTTTTATAAAAAAAAATTTAATAATATTAGTGCAGAATTTTTAGAATATAAGGTGAGAGTTATATCTTCTAGTATAAGTCTCGATAGATTTTACTCAAATATTGATACTGTTTCTGTAATTCAAGATTTAATTAAAATTAGTGAACCTAGTAAAATCGATAAGGCTATTTTTGTGTGGCCTGAAGGCATTATCCCAAATGTTTCTCAAGACACATTTACCAAATATAAAAAATTAATTAATCAGAATTTTAATCAAAATCAATTATTAGTTATCGG
>QCMO01000028.1 GCA_003213695.1 Pelagibacteraceae bacterium AG-422-C23
AAGGACTGGAGTTCTAATCCCATGTAAAATACAATTAGATCATTTGAGCTAATCATAATCATCATTCCTAAAACAGAACTCAAAATTAAAACGGGATATTCAATTTTAAATATCTTTAAAGTTTTTAAATAATTTGAAGATATTATCAAAACCAAAAGAGCAGCTATCAATGTAACAATCTTCATAAAAGATGATAGATAATCGATGACTATACTTTCGTTGAATAATAATACTTCCTCTATACCTAGGGTTTCATTAAATGTAATCACAGCAGTGATAAGTAAAACAATCAATGAAATATTTTGAACTAATTTTGAACTTTTTTTCTTAAAAACTCCTACAATTAGTAAAAGCATTATAGATAATGAGAGAAAAATCTCTGGAAAAACAAATTCTAAATTAAACATTTTAATTTCTAACTATATTTATATTATGAACACTTATTAGATCATTGATCGAAACTTCTATAGTCTTTATTAGAGGATCTGGATAGAATCCAAAAAATAAAGTTGGTATAGCTAAACAAATTAAAATAAATAATTCTGATTTGTTTAGATCAACCATTTCTTTTAACTCTAGATTAACTAATTTTCCAAAAACAACTCTTTTATACAACCAAAGCATATATGCAGCACCTATTATCACTCCTAAACTCGCAATAACAGCTACTAAAAAATTATCTTTAAACGCTGCCATTAAAATTAAAAACTCACCAACAAAACCACTTGTTCCAGGCAAGCCTAAAGCAGCTAAAGTGAACACCATGAATAAAATAGAATATTTTGGAATTATACTTACTATACCTCCGTAAGTATTTATTAGTCTAGAATGCATTCTATCATAAACAACTCCTACGCATAAAAAGAGTGCAGCTGAAACAAGACCGTGACTTATCATTTGTATAATACTTCCCTCAATTCCTTGTTGTTGTATTGTGAAAATACCTAAAGTTACAAAACCCATATGTGCTACTGAAGAGTAAGCAATTAATTTCTTCATATCCTCTTGCATTAAGGCGATATAAGATGTGAAAATAATAGCAATAACACTTAAAGTATAAATCAAAGGAGTAAAAATTTCAGAGGCTATCGGAAACAATCCTAAAGAAAATCTTATAAAACCATAACCAGCCATTTTAAGCAAAATTGCTGCTAATAATACAGATCCAGCAGTTGGTGCCTCAACATGAGCATCCGGTAACCAAGTATGAACTGGCCACATTGGAGTTTTAACTGCAAAAGAACTAAAAAAAGCTAGCCATAAAAGGTTTTGATATTTTGCATCAATTCCTAATTCGTAAAGTTGGATTACATCAGTAGTACCAGTTATCCAATATATTGAAATGATAGCAACTAACATTAAAACAGACCCCAATAGAGTAAATAAAAAAAATTTAAACGCAGAGTAGACTCTTCTAGTGCCGCCCCAAATTCCTATAATTAAAAACATTGGAATTAAACCTGCTTCAAAAAATAAATAGAAAACAACTAGGTCTAATGAACAAAAAACACCAATCATGAATGACTCCATAATTAATACGGCGATCAAAAACTCTCTTAATCTGCTTTTAATAGAGTTATTTACTGAAATAATACAAAGTGGAGTAATGAAAGTTGTTAAGATAATGAATAATATTGAAATACCATCAATACCAACTTTGTAATTTATTAATCCTTCAATCCATGTCCTATCTTCGACAAATTGGAATTCTGAAGTTGATTGATCAAATAATATCCACAAGTATATAGATAAAAAAAAATTTACAAGAGAAGTAAATAAAGCAACATATTTTACAGTAATATTGTTATCTTTATTACTTTTTGTAAAAAGTAAAAAAAGTGCTCCTATTGAAGGAAGTAAAATTAAAGAAGAAAGAATAGGAAAATTCATTATTTAATCATTAAGAAAGTTAGTAAAGCAGAAAAACCAATTAGCATCACAAAAGCATATTGATATATATAACCACTTTGAAATTTGTTAGCTTTTAAAGAAAATTTTTTGATTAATGTTGAAATACCATCTGGACCAAACCCATCGATTAGTTTTACATCAAAAAATTTCCATAAAAATAGTCCAAATTTTTTTGATGGATTAACAATTAATAAGTCATAAAGTTCATCAAAATACCATTTGTTTAGCAAAAAATTATATAATGGCTTATTAACGTTAGCAATTTGATGAGGTAAATTTTTATTTTTAACAAATAAATAATAAGCAATTGGAATTGACAAAATTACTAAAATTGGGGTTAAAACTAAAAACCAAATTGGTGGATGTTCTGTACTCAAAGGTTTTAAGAAAAAAATTGAATCTTTCCAAAAATTATTTACTCCACCGTAACCCACAAATAATTCTTTAAAAATATATCCAGCAAATATTGCTCCTATAGAAAGCAAAACTAAAGGTATTAACATAACAAGTGGGGACTCGTGAGTTTCTTCAATCTTGATATCTTTGTTATTATATTCTCCATGAAAAGTTTTAAAAATTAACCTCCAAGAATAGATTGACGTAAGAAAAGCTGTTATAATTCCAATTCCAGCTGCATAATAACCTGTTGTATTACCTCTTAAATAAGCAAATTCTATTATTGCATCTTTAGAATAAAATCCAGATAAAAAAGGGAAACCAGTCAGCGCAAGAGTTCCAATGATCATTAAACTATATGTGTATGGTAATTTTTTCCATACGCCTCCCATATTATTAATATTTTGTTCATCTTTGAAAGCGTGTATGACTGATCCAGATCCTAAAAACAATAAGGCTTTAAAAAAAGCATGAGTAAACAAATGAAACATTGCTACATTGTAAGCTCCAACACCAGTAGCAAAAAACATATAACCCAACTGACTGCAAGTTGAGTAAGCAATTATTTTTTTTATATCAGTTTGAACAAGAGCAACTGTTGCAGCAAAAAAAGCTGTACTCATTCCGACTATTGTTATGATATTCAATGCTAGTTCAGAATACTCATAAATAGGAGAGCATCTAACGACTAAAAAGACTCCTGCAGTAACCATAGTTGCTGCATGAATAAGGGCTGAAACTGGAGTTGGTCCTTCCATAGCATCTGGCAACCAAGTATGAAGTAATATTTGAGCTGATTTACCCATTGCACCAACAAACAAAAGTAAACAAATTAAATCAACAGCATTTACTTCGATGCCTAAAAAGACAATATTTTTATCAACGACAGTTGGAATTAATTCAAAAACTTCTGAATAATTAACAGTCCCAAATAAATAAAATATTAAGAAAATTCCTAAAGCAAATCCGAAATCACCTACCCTGTTTACAACAAAAGCTTTAATTGCAGCAGCATTAGCAGTTTCTTTTTTAAACCAAAAACCTATTAAAAAATAAGAACATAAACCAACACCCTCCCATCCAAAAAATAATTGTATAAAATTATCTGAAGTTACCAACATTAACATTGCGAAAGTAAACAATGATAAATAAGCCATAAACCTTGGCTTATGTGGATCGTGAGACATATATCCAATTGAATAAATGTGTACTAAAGAAGATACTGAAGTGACAACAACCAACATTATCGCAGATAAAGAATCTATTTTCATTGACCAATTAACATCTAAAGTCCCTGAATTTATCCAGGTGGCAATTACGATATTGTCTTGATAATCATTAAAAATAACTTCGTACAATACAAAGGCTGATAAAATAGCTGCTATTGTTACAAGTAAACTCGTTACTATTTCTGAACTTCTATCACCAATAAGTTTTCCGAAGCAACCAGATATAATTGAGGCAATTAAAGGTAAAGCTATAATTGAAATTTCCATTTTATCCTTTTAATTCATCAATTTCTTCAACACGGATAGTTCCAGAGTTTCGATAATAAACAACTATAATTGCTAAACCAATGGCAGCTTCAGCTGCAGCTACAGTCAAAATAAATAAAGTAAAAACTTGGCCTGATAAATCATTTAAGTAAATCGAAAAAGACACCAAATTAATATTAACAGCTAGAAGAATTAACTCTATACTCATCAGAATCACAATAATATTTTTTCTATTTAAAAATATTCCAATTACACCGATCGTAAAGATTACTGCTCCTAATGTTAAATAATGACCTAAACCTATTTCAGTCATCAATTCGAACTCCTTTGTTTGATGCTACTTCTATTACCTCTACACCTTCGGATCTCTCCCTTGAAATTTGTTTAATATAACTTTGTTTTTTAACCCCTTCTCTTTGTCTAAACGTGAGAACAATTGCTCCAATCATGGCAATTAATAAAATCATTCCACTAATTTGAAAAATATGTATGTAATCTGTATATAAAACTTGACCAAGAGAATGAGTATTGCTGATTTCATTATTTAAGGATGTATTTGATGAATTAATTAAATCTGGCTTATATTTCCATCCACCTACAACTATTATTAATTCAAAAAAAATAATTGAACTTATGATTAGACCTATTGGAATATGTCTGGAGCTAGTTTTTGATAAAAACCATTGATTTTTTTGTTGAGCTACATTTAACATCATGACAACAAATAAAAATAAAACGGCTACAGCTCCAACATACACAATTAACATTATCATTCCTAAAAATTCAGCTCCAATCATTATAAAAAGGCAAGATATACTTATAAAATCTAATATTAAAAAAAAAACTGAGTGAACAGTATTTTTGGAAGCTGTTACCATAATTGCAGAAACTATTGCAATTATAGAAAAAATATAAAAAAAGATTGCATGGGCTATCATTAGTTACCTATAAGGATTGTCAGTTTTTATATTAGCTGCCAAAATATTTTCCCATCTATCTCCATTATCAAGAAGTTTATCTTTTGTATAATAAAGTTCTTCTCTAGTTTCTGTTGAAAATTCAAAATTTGGTCCTTGTACAATAGCATCAACCGGACAAGACTCTTCACATAATCCACAATAAATACATTTCATCATATCAATATCGTATCTCGTAGTTTTTCTACTTCCATCAGCTCTTTGAGATGATTCAATTGTTATTGCTTGTGCAGGACAAACTGCTTCACATAACTTACAAGCTATGCATCTTTCTTCACCATTGGGATACCTGCGTAAAGCATGCTCTCCTCTAAATCTTGGACTTATTTTACCTTTCTCAAAAGGATAATTGATAGTTTTTTTTGGTTTAAATATTTCTTTGATTGCAATGAACAAACCTCCAATAAAATCTGTCATTAAAATAGTTTTAAAAAATCTTGATATATTCATTTAAATTGTGGGTAAAAGATTAAAGTAAAATAAATAACTTGCTGTCAAAATTACATAAGTTAAAGAAAGTGGTAAAAATATCTTCCATCCTAGTCTCATTAATTGGTCATATCTGTATCTAGGCACTATTGCTTTTACTAAAGCAAAAAGAATAAATAGTAATAAAATCTTAAAAATTAGCCAAAGTGCTCCTGGTATTAAATTAAATGGATATAAATCTATTGGAGATAACCAACCACCCAAAAACAAGATAGCTCCTAGCGCACACATTAATAAAATATTAGCATATTCTCCAAGCCAAAACATTGCATACATCATTCCAGAATATTCTGTTTGATAACCAGCAACTAATTCTGCTTCAGCTTCAGGTAAATCAAATGGAGGCCTATTAGTTTCTGCTAAAGCTGAAATAAAATAAATTACAAACATTGGAAACAATGGAATAATAAACCATATATTTTGTTGAGCTAATACAATATCGTTCAAATTTAATGAACCAACACATAATAAAACATTAATTATTATAATTCCTATAGATACCTCATATGAAACCATTTGTGCTGCTGACCTTATAGAACCTAAAAAAGGATATTTTGAATTTGATGCCCAGCCACCCATAATTATTCCATAAACTCCTAGTGAAGAAACTGCAAAAATATATAAAATTCCAACATTAATGTTAGCTAAAACTTGGCTTTCACTAAATGGAATTACTGCCCAAGCAATCAGAGCTAACGTCATTGTTATAATTGGTGCAAGTATAAAAATTACTTTATTTGAGCTAGCAGGAATAATTATTTCTTTAAAAATATATTTTAAGGCATCAGCGAGTGATTGTAATAAACCAAACGGGCCTACGACGTTAGGGCCTTGTCTTTTTTGAACAAAAGCCCATACTCTTCTATCTAACCAAACTATCATGGCGACAGAAACTAAAACCGGTACTAGTAAAAATAAAATTTTATAAACCTCTTGAAAAATAATATTTAAATAATCCATTTATTACCCTTCGGTTCCAGTACGTTTAATTTCAAGTTTAGAGTTATTACAATCCAACATTGTTTTTGATGAACGAGAAATTACATTTGAAAAATAATAATCCTTAAATTCTACTTTTAGGTTTTCATTTTCAAAATTAATTTGATAATCCTTTTTTACTACACTTGTTTTTTGCTTTTCTTTTTTTAAATTTAAAAAATTAAACATGCTGCTTTCTAACTCTTCTTTGTCATTAAATAACTTTCTATTATTCATTAATTCTGCTAATTCATTGATAATTTGCCAATCCTCTTTAGCTAAACCTGGCGGATACGAAGCTTTATGTGCTTTTTGAATTTTTCCTTCTAAATTAGTAAAATGTCCTGACTGCTCTGTATATGCTGCTCCTGGAAGAATAATATCAGCAATTTCAGCACCCTTATCTCCATGGCTTCCTTGGTAAATTACAAATTCGTTTTTTTTATTAAATTTTAAATTATCTTGTCCAAGTAAATAGACTAATTCAAAACTATTATTATTTAAATTCTTAATTATTTCATCTTTGAGATTAATTAAATCTAAATCAAAATTTCCAACTGTTGCTGCATCAGTCGACAAAATATTAAGTGGATTCCAATCTTTAGAAAATTTATTATTATTCAGTAAATACTCTTTTAAAGCATAAAATAAATAGTTTGCTGATTTTAATTTAAGAAATGATTCACCTATAATTACCATTGGTTTTTTTGAGTCTAAAATACTTTTTGAAATGTCATTATTATTTTCAATAATATCTTTAATAGTTTGAGTTTGACCATTGTGGCTTTCATAAGGATAGGTTAAGTCACCTACATCATTTAGTGATATAATTTTAGTATTATTGCTCAAATAAGCTTTTCGAATTCTTGCATTTAGAATTGTTGCCTCAAATCTGGGGTTGGCTCCAATTAATAAAATTAAATCTGTTTCCTCTATTCCATTAATTGTTGAATTAAAAAGATAGTTTTCTCTCTCTGTAGTATCAATAAAACTTGAAGAGGATCTAGATTCATATTTATTCGAGTTAAGTGTTCTATCAAAAAATTCTTTTAATATGAAACTTGCTTCCATATTTGTAAGATCACCTACGATGCCACATATTTTTTCTTTATCAGTATTTTCTATTTTTGATTTGATAATCTTATAAACCTCTTCCCAAGATGCTTTTTCAAATTTGTTATTATATTTAACATATGGGGTATCGAGTCTTTGGTTTAATAATCCATCACAAGCATATCTAGTTTTATCAGAAATCCATTCCTCGTTAATATCTTCATTAATTATAGGCAAAACTCTTTTTACTTCCCAATCATATGTATCGACTCTTATATTAGATCCAACAGCATCCATTACATCAATGGTCTCAGTTTTTTTTAATTCCCATGGTCTTGCTTCAAATATATAAGGTTTAGAGGTTAATGCGCCTACGGGGCATAGGTCTATAACATTTCCAGATAATTCAGATTTTACAGACTGCTCTAAGTATGTTGTTATTTGCATATCCTCTCCTCTTCCTATTGCACCTAACTCAGGGACGCCAGCAATCTCAGTCGCAAATCGAACACATCTAGTACAGTGTATACATCTTGTCATTTGTGTTTTAATTAAAGGCCCCATATTTTTATCTGGAACTGCTCTTTTATTTTCTTTAAATCTTGATTTATCTATTCCATAAAACATTGATTGATCTTGGAGATCACATTCTCCACCTTGATCACATACAGGGCAATCTAAAGGATGGTTGGCTAATAAAAACTCCATAACACCTTTTCTTGATTTTTCTATTTTAGGAGTATTTGTTTTAATCACCATTCCTTCTGCTGCAGGCATTGCACATGAAGCTATTGGTTTAGGTGATTTTTCCATCTCTACTAAACACATTCTACAATTACCCGCTATAGATAGTTTTTCATGGTAACAAAATCTTGGAATTTCAACACCAGCTTTCTCACAAGCTTGAAGAACAGTTAAACCTTCTTCAACCTCAACAACTGTATCATTAACTTTTAATTTAAGCATTTTTATCCAATAAGTGCTGATCTACTAAGTAAGGAATATTTTTATTCTCCTTTACAATAGGGTCAAATTTGTTTCTTTTTTTAATTTCATCTTTAAAATGTCTTAGGAGACCTTGAACAGGCCAAGAAGATCCTTCACCAAAAGCACAAATAGTATGACCCTC
>QCMO01000029.1 GCA_003213695.1 Pelagibacteraceae bacterium AG-422-C23
CTTGCTTTTTTTCCAACTAGAGCATCTAAGACTTTATCTTCAGCTAATTTTTGAGCTTGAGCATAAACCTCTTTTCTTTTTTTTACTTTTTCCATTGAGATGGCGATTTCAATTAAGTCCCTTACAATTTGCTCTACATCTCTTCCAACGTAGCCAACTTCAGTAAATCTCGTAGCTTCAACTTTTACAAAAGGTGCTTCGGCTAATTTTGACAATCTTCTTGATATTTCTGTCTTACCAACACCTGTTGGACCTATCATAAGTATATTTTTTGGAAGAACTTCATTTTTCATTTCACCTTTTAAAGCTTGTCTCCTCCAACGGTTTCTTAAAGCAACAGCAACAGCTTTTTTTGCTTTATTTTGTCCAACTACAAATCTATCAAGTTCTGAAACTATCTCCCTAGGTGACAATGAGCTTACAAGATTTTCATTTTCCTTAGAATTTTTATCTTTAGGAACTAGTGGTGTTACATTAGATTTTTCCATTATATCTTTTCAATTTTAATATTGTTATTAGTGAAAACACAGATTTCAGATGCAACCTCAATGGCTTTTTTGGCTACTTCCTCTGCATTTAAATTTGTACCCATTAAAACTTTTCCTGCAGCTAACGCATAGTTCCCCCCAGAACCTATTCCAATAACATCACCCTCAGGTTCTAAAACATCACCCGTTCCAGAAATAATATAACTATTTTCTTTGTCGCCTATTGCCATCAATGCTTCAAGTCTTCTTAAATATTTATCTGTTCTCCAGTCCTTTGCTAACTCAACAGCAGCTCTAGATAAATTACCTGCATGTTTTTCTATTTTAGCTTCCAATCTCTCAAATAATGTTAATGCATCTGCCGTAGATCCAGCAAAACCTGCAACTACATCTCTTTTTTCAATTTTTCTAACTTTCGAAGCAGTACTTTTTACAACAGTATTTCCCATACTTACTTGGCCATCACCAGCTACTACTACTTCATTATTTTTTCTAACTAAAACAATTGTTGTCATAGCTTATAAATGGATATTAAATTCAATAGTTCAAGGCCAGGTTTAGTATTATTGCCATAATTGAATAATATATGTATACCTATTTTTAATTATGGCTCGTAAAGGTAAAATTAGCAGAAAAACTAAAGAGACTAGCATCAGTGTTGATCTTAATATTGATGGCAAAGGTAAATATAAAATTGACACAGGCATCGGTTTTTTAAATCATATGCTAGAACAATTATCAAAGCATTCATCTATAGACATGGATATTAAAGCAAAGGGTGACACTCATATAGATCTTCATCATACTACTGAGGACACAGGTATCGCGATTGGTGAGGCTTTAAAAAAAAGCATCTAAAAAATTTGTTGGTATAAGAAGATATGCTCACGCAATGATTCCTATGGATGAAACCTTAACAAGAGTTGCAATTGATGTATCAAACAGACCTTATTTAATTTGGAAAGTTAATCTTAAAGTTGAAAAGCTCGGAGAGATGGATACAGAATTATTTAAAGAATGGTTTCAAGCTTTCTCGCAAGCCGCTGGGATTACACTACATGTTGAAAATATTTATGGTGATAATAGTCACCACATTATAGAATCTTGTTTTAAAGGATTAGCAAGATCTTTAAGAACTGCATTAGAAATGGATCCAAGGAACAAAAAATCAATTCCTTCGACTAAAGGTTCTTTATAAGATTAATGAAAGTAACAATTGTTGACTACAATTCGGGTAATATTAGCTCGGTAATAAACTCTTTTAAGGAAGTTGCTAAAGACAAAGTAAATATAGAAGTAACTTCAGATTTAAATAAAATTAAATCAAGCGATAAAGTAGTTTTACCAGGGCAGGGATCGTTTAAAAGCTGCATAGATGCTTTAAATAAGATTGATGGTCTTGCAGATACACTTAACGAATTTGTGATGAATAATAAAAAACCTCTTCTTGGAATTTGTGTTGGCTTACAAATGTTTGCTGATATTGGTTATGAGGAAACTGAAACTAAGGGATTGGGATGGATCTCAGGTAAAGTATCCAAAATAGATAACCAAAATGGAAAGTTTAAACTTCCTCATATTGGTTGGAATCAAATTAACATTGTAAAGGAAAGTAAGATTTTTCAAAATATAGAAAATAATTCACACATGTATTTCGTACACAGTTATGAATTTGTACCGAATGACAAAGATGTAATTTCAGCAACAACTGATTATTCATCAAATATTGTTTGTTCAGTTGAAAAAGAAAATATCTTTGGAACCCAATTCCATCCTGAAAAAAGTGACAAGATAGGATTAAAAATAATTGATAACTTTTTAAGTATATGATCAGAGAAATAAGATTAGATGATAAAAAGCAGTGGGAGATATTGTATAGAGGATATGCAGATTTTTATAAAGTTGAAATGAATGATAAAATTCTAAATACTGTCTGGGAATGGATTCATGACAAAAATCATGATGTTTGTGGTTTAGTTTATGAACAAGACAATAAAATTATTGGATTAGCTCATTATAGAAAAATGCCAAGTCCATTAAGAGGAAAATATATTGGATTTTTAGATGACTTATTTGTTGAGCCAAAACACAGAAGAAATGGAGTAGGTGAAAAAATAATTAAAGAATTAAACACAATATCAATGAGAAATAATTGGAATTTAGTTAGGTGGATTACAAGAGATGATAACACTACAGCAAAATCTTTATATGAAAAATTGTCAAAAAAAACTAATTGGGAAGTTTACGAATTAACATGAAAATATTTCCTGCAATAGATATTAAAGATAAAAAATGTGTGAGGTTAATTAAAGGAGATTTTAATAATAAAACTGAATATAATATGTCTCCTGTTGAACAAGCAGGAAAATACAAAAATCATGGTTTTAAAAATTTGCACATTGTTGACTTAGATGGAGCTTTAACTGGTGAAATAATAAATCAAGATATTATTAAAGACATAGTTGTTAAATTTGATCTAAAGGTTGAGATAGGTGGTGGTATTAGGAATCTTGATAGCATTCAAAAATATATTGATGCTGGTGCTGAGAAAGTAATTTTAGGAAGTGCTGCTATAAAAGATAAAACTTTTTTAAAAGAAGCATGTGAAAAATTTCCGGGCAAAATTGCTTTAGGACTAGATGCTAAAGATGGATATTTATCGGTATCTGGATGGCAGGAAAATTCTAACAAATTGACTTTGGATTATCTAAAGGAAGTAAATGATTATGGTGTTAGTAGGTTGATTTATACAGATATAAATCGAGATGGTATGAAGCAAAGCCCAAATTTTGATGAAACATCAAAAATTGCTCAGATATCAAATTTTCCTGTGCTTATATCTGGTGGAGTTTCATCAATAGATGATATTAAAAAAGCTAAAACTTTAAAAAATATCGAAGGCATAATAGTCGGAAAAGCTATTTATGATGGTGATATTAAACTTGATGAATTAGTTAGAGAACAAGATTGAATTATGGTTGCTAAACTATCTACAATAAAAAGAAAAATTAAAAATGGAGAGAAGCTCGGCTTCTCTGAAAGAGCAAGAGCGGTAAATAAAGGTTTATTACCAAGTAAAGCAAAAAAAAGAAAAAATGTTAAAAAATAGAATTATACCTTGTTTAGATGTAAAAAACGGTCGTGTTGTTAAAGGCATCAACTTTGTTGATCTCAAAGATGCAGGCGATCCTGTAGAACAAGCCAAAATTTACAGCGATGGTGGAGCAGATGAAATTTGTTTTTTAGATATTACAGCTTCAAATGAAAATAGAGATACCATTTATGATGTTGTAGAAAAAACTTCAAAGAAATGTTTTGTCCCTTTAACAGTAGGTGGTGGAATTAGAAGTGTGGAGGATATCAATAAGTTACTAAATTGTGGTGCTGACAAAGTCTCAATTAATACTGCTGCAGTAGAAAATTCAAAGGTAGTTATTGATAGTTCAAAAAAGTTTGGATCTCAATGTATTGTAGTTGCAATAGATGCTAAGAAAAATGGAGATAAATGGGAAATATTTACCCATGGAGGAAGAAATAATAGCGGTATTGATGCATTAGATTATGCAAAACAAATGGAAGGAAATGGAGCTGGTGAGTTATTAGTGACCTCTATGGACAGAGATGGAACACAAGTTGGTTATGACATTGACTTGATGTCAAAAATTTCATCCAGTGTAAATATTCCAGTAATTGCATCAGGAGGTGTAGGAAATTTAGACCACTTAGTTGATGGAATAAAATTAGGAAAAGCGAGTGCAGTTTTAGCAGCTTCTATATTTCACTATGGGAAATATTCTGTTAAAGAAGCCAAGGATTATTTGGACTCAAAAGGAATACCTGTTAGAATTTAATATGTTAAGCACTTTAGAAAGTTTATTTAATCTAGCAAGGAAGCGAAAAAAAATTCCTGTAGAAGGTTCTTATACAAATAAACTACTTAGTAATAAATCTTTAAGTAAAGAAAAAGTCTTAGAGGAAATAAATGAACTTATAGATGCAGTTGAAAATGACACAAATAAAATTCATGAAGCAGCAGATGTTTTTTATCATTTGGCAATGTATTTAGAGGCAAATAATGTTAAAATTGAAGATGTCATGGATGAACTGAATAAAAGAAAAAAATGAGTTACGATGATAATAATATTTTTGCAAAAATTTTAAGGGGAGAAATTCCTTGTAAAAAGATTTATGAGGATGATTTTGTGCTATCATTTTATGACATAAATCCTCAAAAAAAAATTCATGCTCTTGTAATACCAAAAGGGAAATATGTTGATCTAGATGACTTTAGCTTGAACGCATCACCTGCAGAAATGGTAGGTCTTTTAAAAGGAATAAATATTGTAGCAAAAAAATTAAGCATTTCGGTTGATACTGGTAAAGGATATAGAGCGTTAGCAAATATAAGCGAAGATGGAGGCCAAGAAGTACCTCATTTACACTTTCATTTGTTTGGAGGTGAAAGAGTTGGCAGAATGGTTGAGTGAATAAAAAAGTAGATAGAAATTATTTAGAAATACAATCTCTTGATGATTTAGTTGAGTCAAAAAATCCATCAGATCAATTCATTATATGCTTAATTGATCCTTCAAATTTTCAATTGAATAAATTTTTTTATAAGCAAATTGGAAAAAAACATCATTGGGTTGATAGACTAGTTTGGACAAATAAACAGTGGATTGATTATACCTCTGATAAAAAAGTAAAAACATATGTTTTAAAAAAAAAAGAGGATCTTGTAGGTTATTACGAGCTTATTTTACATTTTGATAAAAATGAGACAGAAATAGCATACTTTGGAATTTTAGAGGAATATCACAATCAAAAGTTAGGCTCTTATCTTTTAAGTTCTGCAATTAAAAATTCTTTTATATCTAATCCTAAAAGAGTATGGGTACATACTTGTTCTTTAGATCACAAAAATGCTTTAATCAATTATATTGCGAGAGGTATGAAAGTTTTCAAAAAGGAAACGATTACAATATAAATTAATCCCGAATAGGAAGATTAAAAAAATCTTTTCTTAGTTTTTGATTTTTAATAATAGAATTAATATAAGTTATACTTAAGTTTTGATATATATCTAAAGTTTGCCACCCTATTAAATTATATGTTTTTTTATCAAAAAAAAGGTTTATTTCATTTTCATTTTCTGAAAAATTAAAATTAATAAATTTTTTGTCAATTACCCTTTCTTTTTGAGTTGTGATTTTGTTTATTATAAATTTTTTATCTAAAATGAAATTTAGAGGTGTTTTCTCTATTGGATATATATAATAACTATTTGATGTTTTAATTACTAAAGATCTACCATTTGAAACTAAAATTTTTTTATTCATCAAGTTATAGCTACAAAAAATTTTTTTAGGGTACTTAATGGTACACTTACCATTTTCTATATCGCCATTAATATTTTGTTCAAAATTAAAGGAGAGATTTTCAATATTCTGAAGATTTTGAATTATATTTTCTTTAATTGAACCATAGGCACTTGATGAAATAAATAAAAAAAAAATTAATAAAATTTTCTTTTTCATTATAGTACTTCGCGTTTTCCAACATGATTTGCTTTACTTACAATACCCTCAGTTTCCATCATATCAATTATTCTCGCTGCTCGATTATAACCAATTTGTAGTTTTCTTTGTAAAAATGATGTCGATGCTTTACCTTCAGATCTTATGATTTCCAATGCAGTTTCATATAATTCATCTTTATCGCCTTGATTTTTTGAACTTTCATTAATTTCTTTTTCATCTGCAAAGTTTAGTATTTCATCTACATAATCAGGTTCAGCTTGTGACCTTAAATAATTATTTATTTTTTCTATTTCATTATCCGAGACAAAAGGTGCATGAATTCTGATTATACGATTAGCAGAGGACATATAAAGCATATCACCCTTACCTAACAACTGTTCAGCTCCTTGTTCTCCAAGAATTGTTCTACTGTCAATTTTTGAGGTTACTTGAAATGATATACGGGTTGGAAAATTTGCCTTTATAGTTCCTGTTATTACATCAACACTAGGTCTTTGCGTGGCCATAATGATATGAATACCAGCAGCCCTCGCCATTTGGGACAATTTTTGAATGTAATTTTCAATTTCTTTACCTGCAACTAACATTAAATCAGACATTTCATCAACAACAACAACTATATAAGGCATTGGAAGTTTATGTTTAGTGTTATAACCATCAATATTTCTAACACCTTCTTTTGTCATCAATCTGTATCGACTTTCCATTTCTTTAACGACCCAACCTAAAACAGAAGCAGCTTTTTTTGCTTCAGTTATGACTGGGCATAAGAGATGAGGTATTCCCTCATATGTGGAAAGTTCAAGCATTTTTGGGTCGATTAATATAAATTTACATTTTTCAGGTGGATGTCTGTAAAGTAAAGAGAGTATTATTGTATTTATACAAACAGATTTTCCAGATCCAGTTGTTCCTGCTATTAGCAAATGTGGCATTGAAGCTAAATCACCAATGATCGGTGAGCCTGAAATATTTTTTCCTAATGCTATAGGCAATTTTATCTCTCTTTTTTTAAAATTTTGATTATTTAAAATTTCACTTAAATAAACGTTTTCTCTAGACAAATTGGGTAACTCTATTCCAACTGTATTACTTCCTGGAATTGTCGCAATACGTGCTGATTCTGAACTTGTGTTTCGTGCTATATCATCTGAGAGATTTATGATTTTTGATACCTTAACTCCTGCAGCTGGTTCGAATTCATTCAATGTAACAACAGGTCCATGACTAACTTTTTTTATATTTCCATTTACTCCAAAATCCAAAAGAATTTTTTCTAAAAAAGCAGGGTCATTATTTTCGTTATTATTAGAACTATTAATTTCTTTTTTGTTTGGTATTTTTAA
The DNA here is from genome assembly GCA_003213695.1 of Pelagibacteraceae bacterium AG-422-C23. Lineage (GTDB taxonomy): Bacteria > Pseudomonadota > Alphaproteobacteria > Pelagibacterales > Pelagibacteraceae > Pelagibacter. The sequence goes on from QCMO01000029.1 coordinate 7,375, forward strand.
AAGATCAATTGATGGTAATTTAAAAATAGTTTTATTAATACTTTGATTTTTTTCAGCTTTAATAAAAGGTAAGTCTTCTTGAATAAGATTTTTTATTTCCTCTTGTGGAATATACTCATTAATTATTTCATTCTTATTTGTATAATTTGCTCCTTTACCACTTGAAGAAAAAATAAGAAACAAATTTTGAATTTGCTTATAAAAATTTCTATAATTGAAATTAATGCTAATAAGAAAGAAAGTAACGATAATCAATATAAGTACAAAAAATGAAATATTCTCATTAATATTTATTAAATCTTTCAAGAATGACTGATTTAAATAATTTCCAACAAATCCACCATTACCATTTATGTAAAGTGAAAACGTGTTTTTATGAAAATAGGTAAAAAAAAGAGCACCAAATAAAGAATATGGTATTATGAAAAAGATATTTTCAATGATAATAAAAAATTCTTTTTTCCAAAAAATCGAGATCCCTGTAAATATTAAAGTAAAAGGAATTAAGTAAGATATTAGTCCCACAGACTGGAAGAAAAGATCTGAAATATAACTACCTTTAAATCCGAGTATGTTCTCAATTTGAGTATTTTGGGGAAAAATGAAATTTGGATCGTCAGGTGAGTATGAAATTAGAGCGATAAAAAGTAAAATTCCTAAAAATAAAACAGCAATTCCTGCTATTTCTAATAATCTTTTGATAACAAAAGTTGATGTAGAATTTGCTAGTTTTTTTATATCCATATTAGATGAATCAAATTTATCACTTTGTATCATCTAATTTTTATTGTTAAAATTAAAATTATT
>QCMO01000030.1 GCA_003213695.1 Pelagibacteraceae bacterium AG-422-C23
GCGCTACACTTAATTCTACTACTCCTAAACTTGCACCCAAATGTCCACCAGTCACTGATACTGCATCAATCATTTCTGCTCTTAATTCATCAGCCACTTTTTGAAGTTTAGTTTCGGGAATTTTCTTTAAGTCTGATGGAAAATTTATTTGATCTAAGAATTCGTAATTATTTTTCATTTATTCCTATTTAAAATATAATTTAACGATTGAGATAATTTTTTCGTTCTTAAACCATATTTTATTAATTTATTATTTATCTTTAAAATTAAATTATTAGCATATTTAACAGTATTTTTATATCCTAATAAACTAATAAGTGTTGCTTTCCCCTTTTTTTTATCTTTGCCAGTTTTTTTTCCTGCAACCAGCATACTCCCTTTGTGATCAATTAGATCATCTGCTAATTGGAAAAGCAGGCCAATATCCGCACCTATATTCTCAAATCTTTTAATTTCTTTTTTACTTTTCTTTTTTAGAATTAAAGGTGCTGCACAACAAAAGCTAAAAAGTTTACCTGTTTTTTTTATTTCCATTTGAATAACCTTTTTTTTAGAAACTTTTTTGTGTTCATAGCTTAAATCTAAATATTGACCTCCAGCTATACCAAGGTGTCCTGAGCTTTCTGAAATTTTATTAATTAAATTTATTTTAGTCATTTCAGAAATTTTTAAGTCTTTATGGCTTAAAATCTCAAAAGCCATTGTTAAAAGAGAATTTCCAGCAAGAACAGCTGTGGACTCACCAAATTTTATATGTGTTGAAGGTTTGCCCCTTCTAATAGTATCGTTATCCATACAAGGTAAATCATCATGAATCAATGAATAAGCATGTATACATTCAACTGCTGCTCCAATTATTATTAATGATTTATAATTAATTTTAAAAATAAATCCAATATCTACTAAAATTTTTGATCTTATTTTTTTTCCACCAGAAAATAATCCGTATTGCATAGGTACAATTAGTTCAGATTTTTTTTGTTTTTTAATAAACTTTTGTAAAAAAATATTAGTATCCTTAGCAATTTTATCTAGTTCATTTTGCATTTTTTTTTTGGGTTATTTTCAGTATTCTTTTTTTGGTTTTTTCACTTATATCTTTAGAGCCTCTTTGAAACTTTTTTTCTATAAGACTATTTAATTTTAGTAAATTTTGATACTTTTCCACAGAAGTCTCCAAATTTTTTTGATTTTCTAAATCTACAATCATCCTATTAGCCGCAGTTGTCAATTCCTCAAGTGATAAAGAACTATAATCATTTGGTAAATTTTTATCTTTCATATAATACTCTCAGATAATACATGAAAAGTAATCTTGCAAATATTAAAAAAGCAAAAAATCTTCTAAATATAGGTGAGTGTATAGCTATTCCTACTGAAACAGTTTATGGATTAGCTGGTAATGCATATTCAAAATCAGCCTGCAGAAAAATATTTAAATTAAAAAAGAGGCCTAAAAATAACCCTTTAATAGTTCATTACTTTAACAAAAAAGACCTGATGAAAGATTGTAAATTTAATAAGAGTTTTCTTAAATTATATAAAAAATTCTGCCCAGGGCCTATTACATTTATCTTAGATTTGAAAAAGAGCTCAAATATTTGTGATGTTGTTACAAACAAAAAAAAAACTTTAGCGGTTAGATTTCCAAAACATCCTATTACGAGAAATCTACTAAAAAATCTTAATTTTCCTTTAGCAGCACCAAGTGCGAATTTATCATCTAAAGTTAGCGCAGTTTGTTCAGCTCATGTGAAAGAGGATTTTGGAAAAAAAATCAAATTTGTTTTAGATGGTGGAAAATCAAAAATTGGTTTAGAGTCAACTATAATTGATATTAGAAAAAAACCTAAAATTTTAAGACTGGGTGGCTTAAATATTTCTATAATTCAAAAAGTATTATCAAAAAAAATTATTATAGATAATAAACCATCAAAAATTTCTTCTCCAGGACAATTCAAGTTACATTATTCACCTGGTATTCCACTTAGACGAAATGCTAAAATAGCAAAAGATAATGAGGCTTTTATATTAATTAAAAAGAAAAAGATTACTAAATCAAATTATTATTTTTTATCTAAAAAAGGGAATTTACAAGAAGCTGCTAAAAATCTATATAATATATTAAGAATAATTAAAAAAAATAAATATAAGTCTATAGCTGTTTGTAGAATTCCTAATAAAGGTTTGGGAAAAACTATTAACGATAGATTGATAAGAGCATCAAAATTTTAATGCAAACTCCCTTAGAAGTAATTAATCTATCAAAAGTTTTTGATAATAAAGATGCTGTAAAAAATATTTCATTTAAAATAAATCAAAATGAAATTATTGGAATTCTTGGCCCAAATGGATGCGGTAAAACTACAACGATTGGAATGATTTTAGGATTGTTGAAACCTACGAAAGGAAAAGTACTAGTTAAAGGAATGGAAGTGGAAAATGAAAGAGTTAATCTTTTAGAATATTTAAATTTTATTTCACCATATATTGAATTACCAAAAAAATTAACCGTTAAACAAAATTTAGAAGTGTATGCCAGGCTCTATGATGTTAAAAACATAAAATCAAAAATTGATTATTTAATAGATAAATTAAGACTTAACGAAATTATCAATAAAATAACTGGAGAACTTTCTTCTGGTCAAAAAAATAGAGTTAGTCTTGCTAAATCTATAATTAACGACCCAGTAGTATTACTTTTAGATGAGCCAACAGCATCTCTTGACCCAGAGACAGGAGACTTTGTTAGAAGCTTTATAGAAGAATATCAAAGAGAAAGGGGGACTTCTATACTGCTTGCATCACACAATATGTCTGAGGTAGAAAGACTATGCTCCTCAGTTTTTATGATGAATAAAGGAGTTATTATTGATCAAGGAAAACCAAAAGAATTAATTAAAAAACATGGTCGAAAAAATATGGAAGAAGTTTTTTTAAAACTCACTAGGGAAAAATTATGAATTTAAATAAAATGTACGGTCTTTTTTTAAGACATTTTTTTCTTATAAAGAGTTCTCTTCCAAGAGTTTTAGATCTTGTATATTGGCCAACTATACAAATAATACTTTGGGGTTTTATTTCAAAGTTTTTTTCAATTTATAGTGATTATTATAATAATACTCTTGGAATAATTCTCACTTGTGCAATTCTTTATGACATTCTTTTTAGATCAAGCATTAGTTTCAATATGCTATTTTTGGAAGAAATTTGGAGTAGAAATTTTACAAACCTTTTTATTGCTCCCTTAAAACTTAAAGAAATTATAATATCACTTATCATAACTGCTTTAATAAGAACTTTGATTGGATTAGTTCCTGCAATTATTTTAACTTCACCTTTGTTTGGTATTTCAATTTTAAACTTAGGTCTTCCTTTGCTTCTTTTATTTCTAAGTTTATATATCTTTGGGATAACTCTTGGTTTGTTTGTTAGTGCAGGTTTAATTAGATTTGGACCATCATTTGAAAATATTGCATGGTCATCATTATTTTTATTAGCTCCATTAGGTTGTATATACTACCCCTTAGAGATTCTTCCTCATTTTTTTCAAATTATAGCAAAATGTTTACCGCTTGTTTATATTTTTGATGAAACAAGAAATATATTAATAAATAATTTTGTAAATTATGAAAATTTAAAACAGGCTTACATGCTAAATTTTGTGTATTTAACATTTGGCATAGGTTTGTTTTATTATTCTTTTTTAAAGGCTCGTATTAAAGGAACTTTAATTAATATGGGTGAATAATGGTGCGCCTGCTAGGAGTCGAACCCAGAACCTCCTGATCCGAAGTCAGGCGCTCTATCCAGTTGAGCTACAAGCGCATATGATATTAATATATCATTTTATGAAAAAAAAAATATTTTTGATTGCAAAAAAATCTGATGAAAATCTTCGTGTTGACGTTTTTATCAACAATAAAGAAAAGTATATTAGTAGGACTAGGATTAAAAATTTAATTTTAGAGAACAAACTTAAAATAAACAATAAAATCATTTCCGATCCATCAAAAAAGGTTTCATATAATGATCGTATAAACCTAACAATCCCTGAACCAAAGAAAGCTTCACTTAAACCATATAAATTTAATCTAAATATTGTTTTTGAAGATAATGATTTAATTGTTTTGAATAAACCTGCGGGAATAACAATGCACCCAGGTGCGGGTAATTTTGATAATACAATAGTTAATGCATTAATTAATTATGATAGAAATTCTCTCTCAAATATTGGAGATGAACTTCGACCAGGAATTGTACATAGGATAGATAAAAATACCTCAGGCTTAATAGTCATTGCAAAAAATAATTTCACCCATGAGCACCTTTCTGATCAATTCAACAAACATACCATTAAGAGAATTTATCAATTGTTAATTTGGGGTAAAATAAAACCATCAAAAGGTAAAATTGAAACTTTAATAACTAGGAGTTCTAAAAATAGGCAGATGATGCAAGTGAGTCAAGTTAAAGGGAAAAAGGCAATTACTAATTATAAGACCATAGAAATTTTTGAAAATAAAAACACTCCAACTTTGAGTCTATTAGAATGCAAATTAGAAACTGGAAGAACCCATCAGATTAGAGTTCATATGAATTATTTGGGTAATAGTATTGTGGGGGATGATAAATATAAAAAAAAATTTAAAAAAATTAAAAATATTGATCCTTTTTTAGAAAAAAGTCTAATCAATCTAAATAGACAATTTCTTCATGCAAAAACTCTAGGATTTATTCATCCAAAAAAAAATATTGAGATGGTTTTTAACTCAATTTTGCCACAAGAACTGCAGATAATTCTAAAAACGCTGAGAAATACTAGCAAATAAGATATTGAAAAATTTATTATATTAATTAGATAACCTTTAAATGAATATGGCCATAAATAATAATCTTCCTGTTTTAAGTAACGAAGGTGGTTTATCTGCTTATTTAGAACAGATTAAAAAATTTCCAATGCTGGATGCTGAGGAAGAATATATGCTTGCCAAAAATTGGAAAACAACAGGAAATATTAAATCAGCAGAAAAACTTGTTACAAGTCATTTAAGATTAGTTGCAAAAATTGCGATGGGATATAAAGGTTACGGATTACCGGTTAATGAAATGATTTCAGAAGGAAATGTTGGCTTGATGCAAGCTGTGAAGAAATTTGAGCCAGAGAAAGGTTTTAGATTAGCAACTTATGCGATGTGGTGGATTAAAGCGTCTATACAAGAATATATTTTAAGATCTTGGAGTTTGGTAAAAATTGGAACCACTTCAGCTCAAAAAAAACTTTTTTTTAATCTTAAAAAATTAAAAAATCAAATAGCTCCCCGGTCTGAAGGAGACTTAAGAAATGAACATGTTAATGAAATTGCAAATAAATTAGATGTCAGTAAAGAGGAAGTTGTTTCAATGAATCGTAGATTATCAGGTAAAGAGTTTTCTCTTAATGCTCAGGTTGGTGAAGATGGAGATGAATGGCAAGATTGGTTAGTAGATAAGGAATTAGATCATGATTTAAAATTTGCTCATCAAGAAGAAATGGAACAAAGGAAAGATTTATTGAAAGATTCTATAAAAGTACTTAATGATAGAGAAAGAGAAATTTTATATTCTAGAAGACTAAATGAAAACCCATCAACCTTAGAAGATTTAAGTAAAAAATATAAAATTAGTAGAGAAAGAGTAAGGCAAATAGAAAACAAAGCTTTTGAAAAATTGCAAAAACATATGTTGCTGTTGGCGAAGTCTAAAAACTTACTACCTGTAAATTAAATCTCAAAAGGATTTTCAATTAAAATCGTGTCATCTCTTTCTGGGCTAGTTGAGATACTAGAAATTTTAGTGCCAATAAAGTCCTCAACAGCATAAATATAATCTTTAGCATTTTTAGGAAGTTCATCTAGATTCTTTATTCCATTAGTAGGCTTCTTCCAACCTGGAAAAGTCTTATAAACTGGTTTTATTTTTAATTGATCCTCAACTGCTGCAGGTAAATAATCTATTTTTTTTCCATCTAATTCATATTGAATGCACATTTTGACTTCATCAAGTTCATCTAAAACATCTAGCTTTGTTAATGCAATACCATCAATTCCAGAAATTTTTATTGATTGTCTAACTAAAACACCATCAAACCAACCACAACGTCTCTTTCTACTTGTGACTGTTCCAAATTCCTTTCCTCTTATTCCCAATATATCGCCAATATTATCTTTTAGTTCCGTTGGAAATGGACCCTCTCCCACTCTTGTTGTGTAAGCTTTAGTTATTCCCAAAACATAACTTATCGTATTTGTACCACAACCCGTCCCAGTTGCTGCACTTGAAGCAACCGTATTAGAAGACGTAACAAAAGGGTAGGTACCATGGTCAACATCTAGTAAAATACCCTGTGCACCTTCAAATAAAATTTTTTTTTTCTTTTTTTTAAACTCATCAATTTTTAACCATACGGGTTGTGAAAATTTTAAAATTTCAGGTGCAATTTTTAATAGTTCTTTTTTTAATTGGTTTTTTTCAAAAATTTTTTTTCCTAATCCTTTTCTAATCGCATTATGATGTAAAAGAACAGATGTTAATCTTTGGTCTAAATTTTTCTCTGATCTCAAATCCATAACTCTTATTGATCTTCTTCCTACTTTATCCTCATATGCTGGCCCTATTCCTCTTCTTGTTGTTCCTATTTTTCCTTTACCTGCTGCGTCTTCTCTAATTTCATCCATTTCCCTGTGGAATGGTAGTATTAAATTAGCTGACTCAGAGATTATTAAATTTTCGATATCTACATGAATACCTTTTGATCTAATTTCTTTAATTTCCTCTAATAAAGCCCATGGATCAATAACAACTCCGTTACCGATTACAGAAATCTTATTTTTTCTTACTATTCCCGATGGAAGTAATCGCAACTTATATGTAACACCATCTATTACCAACGTATGACCTGCATTATGGCCACCTTGAAATCTTATAACTACATCTGCTTGTTCTGAAAGCCAATCAACTATTTTTCCTTTTCCTTCATCTCCCCATTGAGAACCAACTACAACAACATTTTTCATTATTTTAAATTTCTATTAATATTCATTGAGTTGAGATGATTAATTGGACCATGACCTTTTCCATAGTTTGGATTTGTTAATATTGCAGAATTTACATATTTAACTCCAAGCTCACAAGCTTTCTTAATGCTTTTTCCACATGAAAAAAAAGTAGTTATAGCACTTGATAAAGTACATCCAGTTCCATGAGTATTATTTGTTTTATATCTTTTACTAACAAAAATTTGTAAGTCTGATTTATTTAGAAAAACATCCTCTACAATATTATTTCTTAAATGTCCTCCTTTTATCAAAACATTTTTAGATCCAAGATTTAATATTTTATAAGCAGCTAAAATCATATCTTCTTTTGTCTTAATTTTAATTCCAGTTAATACTTCGGCCTCAGGAATATTAGGTGTGATTAAAGTAA
>QCMO01000031.1 GCA_003213695.1 Pelagibacteraceae bacterium AG-422-C23
AATAATAATCTGATAAGGAGCACCAATTAAGTTCATTTTTTTAATTTTTGAAGAAAAATTTTCATCACTATCATCAATTAATGAATCTATATTGTTCTTATTAAGCTCTAAAAAAATATTATGAGCTTTTTCAAGAGCAGAAGTATCATTTTTATTTATCATAGGAATTATACCTACTTCATATGGAGCAACAGAAATTGGCCATTTCATGATTTCATTTTTATCATCATATTTTGCCTCAATAATAGCACCTACTAATCTTGAAACACCTATTCCATACGAGCCCATTCTAACAAAATCTTTTTTCCCGCCAGGTAAATCAACTGACGCACCCATTGGTTTGGAATATTTGTCTCCAAAATAAAAAATATGACCAACTTCTATACCTTTTGTTTGTAAACGATTTTTTTCTAAAACTTTATTTTCAAATTCATCTTTGTTAAATTTTTCATCAGTTACAGAATAAAATTGTTCATATTTTTTTCTCATATCTTCGAGAGATTTTTTTTCTACTTTTGTTCCATCGCTATTTAAATCAAAAATTCGTTTATCCGTAAAAATTTTACTTTCACCTGTTTCTGCAAGAATTATAAATTCATGAGAAAGATTTCCACCTATAGGGCCGGTGTCTGCAGCCATCGGAATAGCAGTAAGATTTAATCTTTTAAAAGTTTTTAAATAAGATAAGAAAAATTTATTATAAGAAAATAAAGCCTCCTCATCACTAACATCAAAAGAATATGCATCTTTCATAAAAAATTCTCTGCATCTCATAATTCCAAATCTTGGCCTAATTTCATCTCTGAATTTCCATTGTATGTGGTACAAAAGTTGGGGAAGTGATTTATATGATTTTACTGATGATCTAAATATATCAGTTACAAGCTCTTCATTAGTAGGTCCATAAAGCATCTCACGATCTTGACGATCTTTGATTCTAAGCATTTCCTCACCATAATCTTCATAACGACCACTTTCTTTCCAGATTTCACTAGATTGAATTGTTGGCATTAATATCTCTTGCGCACCAATTTTATTTTGCTCTTCTCTAACGATCTGTTCAATTTTTTTCATTACTTTAAAGCCTAATGGAAGCCAAGAGTAAATACCCGCTGAGGATTGTTTTATCATTCCAACTCTTAACATTAATTGATGAGATTTAATTTTAGCTTCAGATGGATTATTTTTAAGAATTGGGATAAATGATTTTGAAATATACATGCTATATGAGTATATTTCTTAAATTCAAATATTCAAATTTCATTAATAAATAAATTATAGTGAATAAAATCGTTGTTATTCCAGTGCAATAAATGAATTTCTTGATCATTTTAGGATTTTCAGGTGATCCTGGGTCCTCGCCATCAACTTTGATAAATTTTTTTCTCTCAACATCAATTGGTAAAATTGCAAAAAAAACAATCCACCAGATTATTATATAAATTATAGCTAATCCCGTAATGCTCATTAAATTTTAACTAAATTGATATTCGTAAAGGGTTTTTTTCCAGTTTTTTCTTTTGTGAATTTTCTACAAGAAATTTTTAAAGCATCAATTAAATTATGTTCTTGTTGTTTGCTGCCCAGTTTAAATGATCTCGTTGTTTTTTCTATTTCATCCTCCAAACCGTAAATAAATTCCTCTTTTTCATAAATTGGTAAACCTCTAAATGTTGTTATTGGACTGTTATGAATGTTTCCTTTAGGTGTTATCAAAATTGTGACCTCTAAATAACCATTTGCACTTAAATTTTTTCTGTCCTTAATTGATTGAGAATCTTCTTCGACACTAATATTTCCATCTAAATACAATCTACCACTCGGTGCTTTATCATAAACCTCTGGTTCATTTCCTGGATAGAGCTTCACTATATCACCATTTTCAACCTGAACTGGGAATGGTACCTGCATCTCTTTAGCAAAATTAATATGTTCAATCATATGTCTATGTTCACCATGAACTGGTATTACACATTTTGGTTTTACCCATTGATACATATCCTTAAGATCTTCTCGATTAGGATGTCCTGAAACGTGAATAAACTCTGTTTCCTCTGATATAACTTCAATCCCATCTTTGACTAATTGATTGTGTAATTTATAAAGTTTTTTTTCATTACCAGGAATGATTTTTGAAGAGAATATAACTGCATCATCTTTTTCGATAAAAACATCTGGGTGTGTGTAACTTGAAATTCTCATCATAGCACCCATAGGTTCTCCTTGGCTACCAGTGCATAAATAGACAATTTTTTCCCTAGAAAAATTTTTAGCATCTCTTGGATCTACGGGTTCAATTGTATTTTTCAAATATCCGCACTGTCTGGCGGCCTTATAAATTCGATGCATTGATCTACCGACTAATGAAATCTGTCTTCCAGTTTTTTCTGCACAATAAAAAGCTGTTTCCATTCTTGCAACATTAGAAGCAAATGAAGTGATTATAATTCTTTTTTTAAGTCGAGACATGATATTTAATAAATTTTTTCTAACATCAAGTTCTGACCCAGATCTGCCAGCACTAAAAACATTTGTCGAGTCACAAATCATTGCAAGAACTCCTTCATCACCAATCTCTTTTAATCTTTTAGAGTTAATTTCATCTCCAATTAAAGGATTTGGATCAACCTTCCAATCACCTGTATGTAGTATTACTCCTGCAGGTGTTTTTATTCTTAAACCATTAGGTTCTAAAATAGAGTGAGTAAGGGTAATATATTCTACATCAAATGGATCTAATGAAACTTTTCCATTTAGCTCAACAATTTTTAAATCATTGGTTATGTCAATATGTTTTTCTTTAAACTTTTCTCTTATCAAAACAGCAGTAAAAGGTGTTGCATAAATTTTACATCTAAGCTTTGGCCACAAATGAGCGATTGCACCTATATGATCTTCATGTGCATGCGTTAAAATAATTCCCAATAAATTGTCTTTTCTTTCAACAATAAACCCTGGGTCTGGATAAATAAGATCAACTCCAGGAATGGTATCGTCTGCGAAAGTAACACCTATATCAACCATAATCCATTTATGATCACCGGCTTGACCATAACCAAATAGGTTCATATTCATTCCAATTTCTCCAGATCCTCCAAGAGGGCAAAATAATAATTCGTCTTTCATTTATTTTATTAATTTAGAAATTTTAATCAGGCCTTTTACAGTGATATCTTTGTCTTGCACTACTTTACTTTTAATTGAATTTTTAAATAAGTCAGAAAAACCACCAGTAATTACTAATTTAAAAGATTTTCTAGTTTCTTTCTTAATCAAATTAAAAATATTGTCAATTAGTCCTGCGTATCCCCAAAAAAAACCTGCTCTAACAGCACTAATTGTGTCTATACCTATTATATTTTTAATCTTTTTAAGGTTAATTTTTGGAATTAAAGTCGCTTTGTCGAATAAGGTATTTAAAGAAATTTTAATTCCAGGTGCAATCACACCACCTTTATAAGATTTTTTAATAATGACATCAAAAGTTGTGGCTGTACCAAAATCTAAAATAATAAAATTATCCTTGTGGTTAAGTATGCTTATTGCATTTGTTAATCTATCAGAACCCACTTGTTTAAAGTTTACATTGATATCTATTAATGATCTTAATTTTAAGTCTTTTACTTCATAGCATTTTTTTTTTATTTTTTTATATACAAACTTTTTTATTAAACTGAAAGATTTTGGTACAACACTACAAAATAAAACTTTTTCTATTTTTGAATAATCTTTTGTTAAAGAATTAAAATTACTATTTAAAACTCTATTATTTATTTTTTTAGAGGAGAAACTTATATTTTTAATTATCCGATTCTTTGAGTTGACTAAAAAAAGTTTAGTCTCAGAGTTTCCAATATCACCCAATATATACATAATTAGTTATTTATATAATTTAGTTAGTCTTAACTCAAAAATTTTTTTAAGTTGATTTTCAATTTTGACTTTTGATACTTTTTTATTCAATAGTTCTTTGAGATTTGTAGTAGGATAGTTTTTAATATTAGGGCTTTTAATCAAATTTACTCCCACTCCTACAATTAAATATTTTTTATCTAGTTTAATTAACTTTTCTTGTAATATCCCACAAATTTTTTTTTTATCTATCAATAAATCATTAGGTTTTTTATAAATAATCTTCTTTTTATAATATGTTGATAGTATTTTTCTAACTAATAGACAATTTAATTTAGTTAATTGTTTGAATGAAATTCTTAAATTATCTAATTTGAAAAAAAAACTGACAAATAAATTCCCTTTGTATGAAATCCATTTTTTACCGTATTGTCCTCTACCATTATTTTGAAATTCTGAGCTTATCATCCCATAATAAATATTTGTATTTTTGAGAATTCTAATTGCAGTATTATTTGTACTTTTTACTTTTTTAAATCTAAATACTTTAAATTTCATTAAATTAAACTAATTCTAGAAACTACTTCAATTAATTGGCTTGGGAAAATGAAGTATATAAGAATCAATAATGTGGAAGTAATAAGAGAGAACTTTAACCATAAGCTGTGATCTGTATCAAACTTTTCTTTTTCTTTATCAAAATACATTACTTTGATTATTCTTAAATAGTAAAATGCTGCAACAACCGTTGATAACAAACCAACTATGGCTAAAAAATACATTGATTGTTCTAAAACAGATTTAAAAATATAAAATTTTGCAAAAAAACCTGCTAATGGCGGAATTCCTGCTAAAGAAAATAAAATTACAAGAAATGATAAAGACAAGAGTGGATGATTTTTTGATAAACCTGATAAATCCTCTATATCTTCGTAATATTCATTATTTCTTTTCATCATTAACAAGCATGAGAATAAACCTAAATTCATTATTATATATATTGTTATATAGATTACAGAACTTTGAATTCCATCATTTGATCCAGTAGCCAAACCTGCTAATGCATAACCTACATGTCCAATGGAACTATAAGCAACAAGTCTTTTTAAATTGGTCTGGCCTATTGCGGCAATAGCTCCGAATAGCATAGATGCTATTGATAAAAAAATTATGATCATTTGCCATTGATCAATTAAATTTAAAAAAGGAACATATAAAAATCTTATAAAAACTGTGAGAGCTGCGATTTTTGGAACTATTGTAAAAAATAATGTAACTGATGTAGGTGAACCCTCATAAACATCTGGAGCCCACATATGAAATGGAACTGCCGAAATTTTAAATGCTAAACCTACTAAAATAAAAACTA
>QCMO01000032.1 GCA_003213695.1 Pelagibacteraceae bacterium AG-422-C23
ATGGGAGTAGATTCGTCTGGAAATAAAGATGAAGGAGCTGGTGATCAAGGAATAATGTTTGGTTATGCATGTAATGAAACGGAAGTATTTATGCCAGCACCAATTCATTACTCTCATAAAATTTTAAGATTAATGGCAGAGGATAGAAAATCTGGAAAATTAAAAAATATTGAACCAGACTCAAAGAGCCAAGTTACTTTTGAATATGTTAATGGGAAGCCAACAAAAGTAAAATCTGTAGTAATTTCATCTCAACATTCAGCAGACGTAAATCAATCTCAAGTTAGAGATTTATTAAGACCCTACATGCTTAAATCTATACCAGAAAATTTTTTAAAAGATTTTAATGAAGATGAATTTTATGTTAATCCAACTGGAAACTTTGTGATAGGTGGCCCCGATGGAGATTGTGGATTGACTGGAAGAAAAATAATAGTTGATACTTATGGTGGAGCTGCACCACACGGTGGTGGGGCTTTTTCAGGAAAAGACCCAACAAAAGTTGATAGATCAGCTGCGTATGCAGCTAGATATATTGCAAAAAATATTGTGGCTTCAAAGTTATCAGATAAATGTTTAATTCAACTAGCCTATGCAATAGGTGTTTCTAAGCCATTATCTATTTATGTAGATCTATTCGATAATGATTTAGAAAAAAATAAATTTGTTGTAGAAAAAATAAACCAAAATTTTGATTTGAGTCCAAGAGGCATCAGAGAAATGTTAAATTTAAATAAACCAATATATGAAAAAACAGCTGCTTATGGTCACTTTGGTAGAGCACCAGAGACCAATGGTTCATTTTCATGGGAAAAAACAGATAAAACTGATGCTTTTTCTAAATAGTTTCAGTTGAATTAAAAAAAAACTTTACTATATTCCAATTACATTATTGATCTTTACAAAATGGGCTTTAGCCCATTTTTTTTTGGAGAAAGCAAAAAAATGTTAAATAAAAGAGCAGATAAATTAGAATTATTAAGAATAGCCGAAGCTGTTGCTTTGGAAAAATCTATTGATAAAGAGTTGATTATTAACTCAATGGAAACTGGTATAGCCAAAGCAGCAAAATCTAAATTTGGTCAAGATAATGAGATAAAAGTTTCAATAAATAGGGATAATGGCGACATTGAAATTTTTAGAAAGTTAATAATTTCAGAAAATCCAGAAAATGCAAATTTAGAGATTAAGATTGAAGATGCAGTAAAATTAAACGAAATACATAAAGGTAAAAAAATTGGTGATGAAGTTTTACAACCATTACCCTCTTTTGATTTTGGAAGAATTGCAGCGCAAACTGCAAAACAGGTTATAAGTTTCAATGTAAGAGAAGCAGAAAGGGAAAGACAATTTAACGATTTTATTGATAAAAAAGATACTATTCTTAGTGGTATTGTAAAAAGACTTGAGTTTGGTAATATAATTGTGGATTTAGGTCGAACAGAGGCGATTATCCAAAAAAATGAGTTAATACCTAGAGAAAATATAAAAGCTGGAGATAGAGTTAAAGCATATTGTTACGATGTAAGAAGAGAGCAAAGAGGTCAACAAATTTTTTTATCTAGAGCTCACCCAAAATTTATGGAAAAACTTTTTGTACAAGAGGTTCCAGAAATATATGATGGTTTAATTGAGATTAAATCTTCTTCAAGAGATCCAGGAAGTAGAGCAAAAATTTGTGTTAAAGCAGTTGATACTTCACTCGATCCAGTAGGTGCATGTGTTGGAATGAGAGGTTCTAGAGTTCAAGCAGTGGTAAATGAGCTACAAGGTGAAAAGATAGATATTGTTAATTGGTCAGAAGATCCAGCAATTTTAGTTTCCAATGCCTTATCCCCTGCTGAGGTTCAAAGAGTAAACGTTGATACAGATAGAAAAAAACTTGATGTAATATTAACAGAAGAAAATTTGAGTAAAGCGATTGGGAGAAGGGGTCAAAATGTAAGACTAGCAACAAAACTTTTAAACTACGAAATAAATATTATGACTGATCAAGAGGACTCAGAGAGAAGACAACAAGAATTTAAAGAAAAAACAGATAATTTTGTAAAAAATTTAGAACTTGATGAGACATTAGGTCAACTTTTAGTTGCCGAGGGCTTTTCAACTATTGATGATATAAAAGATAGCTCCCAAGAAAATCTTACCAAAATTGAAGGTATAGAGGAAGATACTGCAAAAGCGCTTATTGAAAGAGCCAAGGAGTTTTACCAAAAAGATCAGGAAGATATTTCGCAAAGAATAAAAGATTTGGGATTAGCTGATAACTTAATTAATCTTAAAGGTTTAACGCCCGGAATGCTAGTTACGTTAGGAGAACAAAAAATATTAAACCTAGAGGATTTTGCAGATTTAGCGTCTGACGAATTGACAGGTGGTTTTGATGTAATTAAAGGTGAAAAAATTAAGATTCAAGGTTATCTAGAGGATTTTGCTTTATCAAAAACAGAAGCAGACGAACTAATTATGTCTGCAAGAAACATAATTTATAAAGATTAGGGATGAGAAATGGACAACAAAAAAACAAAACTCACTATTTCTGGAAATCCCAAGAAAACTTTTAAGAATTTTGATACAACGAAGTCCCAAGGGAAAAAAACTGTTGTAATAGGAAAAAATCCTAATAAACCAAAAAATTTTAAACCTTCGTTTTCAAATCCAAAAAAAGGCAGTTCAATAAAAACCAATTTACAATCAAAAACTTCACCTTTTACAAGTGATTTTGAGAGAAGAAAACTTGCTGAACAGAGAGCAACAAAAAGACTTAAGGTTACGACTGAGAATAAGGAGAAAAAATCGAAATTAGGCACTAAAAAAAGAGAGCTCAAACTTACTGTTTCCAGAGCCTTAAGTGATGAAATTGAGACAAGAGAGAGAAGTTTAGCCTCAGTTAAAAGAGCGAGACAAAAGGAATTAAAGAACGCGATTAAAGAAGAAAATAATGAAAATTCAAAACCAATCAAAAGAGATATAAATATTCCCGAAGCAATAACAGTAAGAGAACTTGCGAATAGAATGGCAGAGCAATCAAGCAACGTTATAAAATTTTTATTTGGAATGGGTGTAACTGTTACGATTAATCAAACTTTAGCAGCTGACACTGCTGAATATCTTGTCAAGGAGTTTGGTCATAATCCAATTAGAGAAGAAAAGGCAGAAGAAATCATAAAAAAAATAAAAGAGTCTAGGTCAGAAAATCTTAAAAACAGACCACCAATAGTAACTGTTATGGGTCATGTAGATCATGGTAAAACATCAGTCTTAGATGTTTTAAGAAGTGCCGATGTGGTGTCAGGAGAATTTGGTGGAATAACGCAACATATTGGAGCTTATCAAATAGAGAGTAAGTCTAATAAAATTACTTTTATTGATACTCCAGGACATGCAGCTTTTACAGAAATGAGAGCTAGAGGATCCAAATTAACGGATATAGTAGTTTTGGTAGTTGCAGCCGACGATGGAGTGAAACCTCAAACAATAGAATCTATTAAGCACGCTAAAGCAGCAAAAGTTCCGATAGTTGTAGCAATTAATAAATGTGATTTACCTGATGCAGATCCACAAAAAATTAAAAATCAATTATTAGAACATGAATTAATAGCTGAAGATTTGTCTGGTGATACTTTGATGGTAGAAATATCTGCCAAGACAAAATTAAATTTAGATAAATTGATAGAGGCAATAATTCTTCAAGCTGAAATTTTAGATTTAAAAACAGATTTTGATTCTAAAGCAACAGGTATAGTACTGGAGTCAAAAATCGATATAGGAAGAGGCCCAGTTGCAACAATAATTGTTACAACAGGAACCTTAAAAAAAGGGGATTTTTTTGTTAGTGGATTAAGATGGGGAAAAATTAGAGCAATAATCAATGATAAGGGACAAAATATTATTGAGGCTGCACCTTCCACACCTGTAGAGATTTTAGGAATAAATGGAGCAGCTAAAGCCGGTGATGACTTTATAGTTCTTGATAATGAAAAGGAGGCAAAAACTTTAAGTGCAAATAGAGCTGAGGAGAATAAAGATGGTAAAAATCCACTGACATTTGCCACACAAGATTCTGCTTTTTCAGATAAGTCAGCAGAGGAGCTAAATTTAATTATTAAATCTGATGTACATGGATCATCAGAAGCCATTAAAAATGCTATAAGTCAAATTAAACATGAAGAAGTCAAACCGAAAATTATTTTAGCTGACATTGGAATGGTGACAGAAACTGATGTAACATTAGCCAAAGCATCAAATGCTGTGTTAATTGCATTTAATGTTAAGCCCAGTAAAGAAGCAAAGAAGCTTGCAGAAAATGAAAAAATAAATATTACTTCTTATAATATTATATATGAAGTTTTAGATTATGTTAAAAAAAGAATGTCTGGATTGTTATCACCAGATGTAAAAGAAACTATTATTGGTTCAGCACAAATTTTAGAGATATTTAAAGTTTCCGGTGCGGGGAAGGTGGCTGGTTCAAAAGTTACAGAAGGTGATATTACAAGTACCTCAAACGTTAGAATTATAAGAGATGGAGCTATTATCCATACTGGAAAAGTTGGAACTTTATTTAGAGAAAAAAATCAAGTCAAACAGGTTAGTAATGGCCAAGAATGTGGAATTACAGTAAAAGATTACATGGATTTTCAAAAAGATGATACAATCGAAGCATTTAGTGTTACATCTACAGAGAGGTCAATTTAGTGGCTGATAGAATAGGAAAACCAATAACACAAAGA
>QCMO01000033.1 GCA_003213695.1 Pelagibacteraceae bacterium AG-422-C23
AAACTCTCCTGCAGCAACTTCTTGAGGCCCACCAATTTCACCAATCATTAAAATTGCATCAGTTTCATTATCTGTTTCAAATTTTTCGATTATATCTCTAAATGAACTTCCATTAATTGGATCACCTCCAATTCCAACACTGGTAGAAATTCCAATACCTAAATTTTTCATTTGCTCAGCAGCCTCATAACCTAAAGTTCCTGATCTACTAATAATTCCAACTTTTCCCTCTTTATATATGTGGCCCGGCATAATTCCTAACATCGATTTTCCTGGGCTAATAATTCCAGCACAATTCGGTCCGACTAATGTCATTTTTTCATTTCTAGAGTACCTTCTCATATATCTTTTAATTCTAATCATGTCATGAGATGGAATACCATCTACTATTGCCACACAAGTTTTAATGCCAGCATCTGCCGCTTCCATTGCTGAGTCAGCTGCAAAAGCTGGTGGCACAAATAATATTGATGCTGTTGCCCCAGTATGTTTTACTGCATCTTTAACAGTATTAAATACTGGTCTATCTAAATGTTTTTGACCTCCTTTTCCAGGTGTCACACCACCAACAACATTAGATCCATATTTTATCATTTCTTCAGCATGAAAAGTTCCCATTTTTCCAGTGAAGCCTTGAATTAAAATTTTTGTATTTTTTTCAATTATTACTGCCATTTATTTTTTTAATGCTGCGACTGCTTTATTTGCAGCATCCTCTAAAGTATTTGCTTCAATATAATTTAACTTGCTGTCTCGAAGAATTTTATTTCCTTTTTCGACATTTGTTCCAGCTAACCGTATAACCAAAGGAACCTTAATTTCTATTTTTCCTAATGCTTGAACTATTCCTTCTGCAACCCAATCACACCTATTTATTCCAGCAAAAATATTAACTAAAATTACTTCCACTTTTTTATCCATAGTGATTAATTTAAAAGCTTTTACTATTTTTTCAGGTGTTGCACCTCCACCTACATCAAGAAAATTAGCCGGTTCACCACCTGCTAATTTAATCATATCCATAGATGCCATTGCCAATCCAGCACCATTGATAATATTTCCAATATTCCCATCTAAACTTACATAATTTAGTCCTCTATCAGACGCATAAACTTCTTTTTCATCTTCTTGAGTCTTGTCTCTTAGTTCAGAAACTTTATCTCTTCTAAACATTGCATTATTGTCAAAGCTCATTTTACAATCTAGTGCTAAAATTTGTTTTTGTTTTGAAATCACCAATGGGTTTACCTCAACCATGGTAGCATCTAATTCACTAAAAGCTTTAGCGCATCCAACAATAGTTTCTGAGACTCTCCTTATTAGTTCTGGTTCAATACCTAGTCCAAATGCTAGTTCTCTTGCTTGAAAACTTTGTATACCAACTGCAACTTCAATTTTAGATCTAATGATTGATTCTGGTTTTTCTTTAGCGATTTCCTCTACACTCATTCCACCTTCTGTCGAGGCTACAACCATTATACTTTCGGAACTTCTATCAAAAACTAATCCTAAATATAATTCTTTCTCAATATCAGTCGCCTCCTCAATATAAATTCTGTTTACTATTTTTCCTTCAGGACCTGTTTGATTTGTAACTAATTTTTTTCCTAAAAGTTTGTCTGTTGATTGAGCAACCTCTAAAGGAGTATTACAAACAATCACACCACCTGCTTTACCTCTTGCTCCTGAATGTATTTGTGCTTTCACTACCCATTTTGATCCACCTATTTCTCTAGCTTTATTTTCTGCTGTCTCAGGACTATAAACAATTCCACCTCTTGGAATTGTAACACCAAAACTCGATAATATTTCTTTTGCTTGGTATTCGTGTATATCCATAATTATTTATTATTAATTTTTTTATCTATATTAACAATGTTCTCAGCCATTCTTGCTGAAGCAGCATCTATCATTCTTCCATCTAATTGAGCAGCACCTTTTCCTGCTTTTGCAGCTTTATCAAGTTCCTCTAAAATTCTTTTTGCTTTAATAACTTCTGATGATGGTGGAGAAAAAACTTTATTAGCTAGTTCTATCTGTGACGGATGAATTGCCCATTTACCCTCTATACCAATAGCAGCTCCTCTTTTTGCTGCTTCTATATAAGCATCAGGATCATTAAAATCTCCAAACGGACCATCAATTGCTCTTAAACCGTATGCTCTACAAGTCATTACTAATTGAGAAAGTCCGTGATGCCATTGATCGCCTGGATAATCAGGATTTAATCCACCAATAACAACAGTCCTTGCTCTTAAGCTTGCTGCGTAATCAGCAACTCCGAAATGAAGTGCTTCTAGTCTTTCACTTGATTTTGCAATCTCCTTAATGTTCGACATACCTAATGCAGTTTCAATTAAACATTCAATACCAATTTTATTTTTCAATTTTTTATTAGTTTCGATTTGAGTTAACAAACAATCAATCATGTAAACATCACTAGCAGTGCCAGCTTTTGGTAATAAAATTGTATCAAGTTTTTCACCTACTTCTTCAATTATATCGATTAAATCTTTATACATATAATGAGTGTCTGGGCTGTTAATTCTTACAGAAATTGTTTTTCCTTTTTCTTTCCAATTTATCTCTTTCAAACCTTTGATAACATTTTGGCGAGCACTAACTTTATCCATTGGTGATACGGCATCTTCAAGATCTAAAAAAATATAATCAGCCTTAGAATTAAGTGCCTTTTCAAACATTTCTGGTGATGAGCCTGGAACTGCTAATTCACTTCTTTGTAGCCTAGATTTAGCAGGTTTGTAATATTTAAAACTCATATGAATAGTATAATTTGTGCTAAGGTTCTTTAATTAATATAATTAACGTATTATTTATATATATAGTTTTTAGTAGTAAAAAATAAACTTTAAAAGATTTTTCGCTTTTGTTACTGATTCACTATTATTGAATTATGTCTAAACTGCCAAACAAAGCAAAAGTTGTAATTATTGGTGGAGGTATCCACGGATTAAGTACTGCTTGGAAGTTATCAGAAACATATAAAAATCCAGGTGATATTGTAGTTTTAGAAAAAAAAGATACTGCCGCTGGTGCAAGTGGAATTGCTTGTGGTGTGATTAGAAATAATTATTTCCAACCTGCAATGAGAGAGTTAATGGCTCATTCAGTTTCAGTTTGGGAGAGTGATCCGAAAGCATTTAAATACAATGCAGTTGGATATTTACAAATTTCTCCAGAAGTTATGCATAAAGATGTTGCAACAATTTATGAGCAACAAAAAGCCATTGGTTATGATTCAGAATTTATTGAAGGTGAAAAAGATTGCATGAAATATATGCAAGGTATGTTTAATGACTGGCAAGCGCAAGGAATTACATCTGTACTTCATGAAAAAAAAGGTGGATATGCATTTAACAAAGATTCTATCAAAGCACTTGAAAATAAATCTACTACAAATGGTGTTCAAGTAATCAAAGGTGTAAAAGTAAATGGATTTAAAAGAGGAAGTAATAGTAAAGCCGTCACTGGCGTTGAAACTAATCAAGGAACAATTGATTGTGAACAAGTAGTTATTGGAGCAGGACCATGGGCTAGAGATTTTTGGAACATGTTAGAACTTCCAAAAACTGCAAACATCAAAGGTAAAGATGGAAAAATGCACACAACTGATATGTGGACTTATTGGATGTTGCAAGAAGGTGTAATTGGTGTTGAACCAGACTTTTTAAAAATGAACAATGGGAAAGCACCACCAGTAATTCATGTAGACTCTACTGCACCATTATATTCAGATAAAACTAAAAAATTAATTACTGATAAAATTTGGGGAATTTATTACAAACCTGATATTGAAGGTTTAGGTGTTCAAGGTGGAACATCTCCTTACATAGTTGATAAACATTTTGATCAAGTAAATGTAGATCCTTATGGAATTGAATCTCCAGAATACCAAACAACGGAAGCTTTTAATGATATGTGGTGTTCTGCTTTAGCTCATTGTCAAAAAAGATTTGAAGGAAAATCCGATTTATATAGAAAAGGACCGTCAGGTGGTCTTGGATGTATGACACCAGACTCGTTCCCAATTTTTGATAGATTTTTAGAAAATGTTTATATGATTGCTGATGCAAATCATGGTTATAAAATGATTGGTGTTGGTGAATTAGTTGCTAAAGAAATTTTAGGACAAGAAAGTGACTTATTAAAACCGTTTAGATTCAACCGATACGAGAAGGGTGAGCTTCACCCTACTTCGAACAGTCCATTTCCTTGGAGCTAGTTTATCTAAGTAGACAGACGTTTTTTTTTCAGTTACCTTTTTTAAAATAAAATTCTTAACAGAGGGGAATATGACAGATCTAGAAAAACACGTTAACCAACCGGGAAGAGCAAAATTAGTTAAAAAAGTTAGAGATAAAATTAACGAGTTAGGGATAACTTATATTTATTTTCAATTCATTTCGGTTACTGGAAGAGTTGTTGGTAAAGGTATTCCAGCAGATCATTGGGAAAGAACTGCTGAAAAAGGATTTCAATTAGTTTACGGAGCAACTGCAAATTTATTTTTAGATCGTCATAATAACTACATTGGGTATGGTCCTGAAGCTAAAGAATTAGTTGGGATACCTGATCCTGAAACATTTGTACAATTACCTTGGGACAAAAGAGTTGGAAGAGTTTTTTGTACT
>QCMO01000034.1 GCA_003213695.1 Pelagibacteraceae bacterium AG-422-C23
TGGCATGAATGTTACTGTCCCATATAAGAAAAAAGTAATATCTTTTTTAGATGAATTAACTTTTGACGCCGAAACTACACAATCAGTAAATACGATTTATTTAAAAGACAATAAAATTATAGGTCATAATACAGATATAAATGGATTTGAGAATGCTATCAAAAGTACCAATTATAAGATTATGGGGAAAAAAATTTTCATATTGGGTGCTGGTGGAGTTGTTTCATCAATAATTTTTGCACTACATAAAATGAAGGTTTCCAGCATAACTTTGACAAATAGGACTAAAGCAAAAGCAGAATTTTTGAAAACTTTCTTTGATAAAAAAATTGACAACAACAATATAGAAATAGTTGATTGGGGTAAGATACCAGAATTTGATATGGTAATTAATGCAACTAGTGTTGGCTTAAAAAAAGACGATCAAATAGATTTAGATTTTTCTAAAATCTCAAGTAATAAGTTTTTTTATGATGTAATTTATAATCCTAGAGAAACAAAATTTCTTAAGGAAGCAAAAGAACATGGAAATAAAACCGAAAATGGAAAAAAGATGTTCATTTTTCAAGCAGCTGAAGCATTTAAAATTTGGCACGGCATTGAAGTAAAGATGAACGATAAATTAGATAATATTTTGAAAAATGATTAGAATTGGAATTTTAGGAGATATAGGCTCTGGCAAAAGTTATGTCGCAAAATCCTTTGGATATCCAGTTTTCAATGCTGATCTAGAAGTGGCAAAACTATATCAAAAAGATAAAAAAGTTTTTCATAAACTTAAAAAAATTTTACCAAAATATTTTAAACTTTTTCCTATCAGCAAAAACGAGGTATCAAAAGCAATTTTAGAAAATGAAAAAAATTTAAAAAAAATAATTAAAATTGTACATACCGAAATAAGAAAAAAATTAATTATTTTTTTAAACAAAAATAAGAGAAAAAAATTAGTTGTTTTAGATATACCTCTATTATTAGAGAATAAAATTAATAAAAAAAATGATATCCTTATTTATGTTCAATCTAAAAAAACAGATATTAATGCAAGACTAAAAAAAAGAATTAACTTTAATAGAAAACTTATGAATAGATTCAAAGATATTCAACTTCCATTAGATTATAAAAAAAAAAAAGCTCAATTTATAATAAAAAATAATTTTACAAGTGGTCGGATAAAGAAGAATATAAAAAAAATATTAAATGTAATTTAAATGAAAGAAATAGTATTAGATACTGAAACAACTGGTCTATCAACAAAAGATGGTCATAGAATTGTAGAAATTGGTTGTATAGAATTAGATAATTTAGTTCCAACACAAAACAAATTTCATTGTTATTTAAATCCCGAAAGAAAAGTTTCTGAACAAGCATTAAAAGTACATGGTTATACTGATGAATTTCTCTCAGATAAAAAAAAATTCCACGAAGTAGTCGACGAATTTTTAAATTTTATTAAAGATAAAAGATTAGTAATTCATAATGCTGAGTTTGATTTATCTCATTTAAACAACGAATTAAATATTATTGGAAAAAATAAATTAAATAATGATATTATAGATACTTTAGTTCTAGCTAGAGATAAGTTCCCAGGTTCTCCATCAAACTTAGACTCACTTTGTAGGAGGTATAAGATTGATAATTCTAAAAGAACTCAACACACAGCTTTGATTGATTGTGACTTATTATCTAAAGTTTATATCAATTTAATTGATCAAAAAGAGCCTAAATTAAACTTTCAAAATTCTGATATTGATAAAAATGATATTTCAAAAAAAGAAATTTTGTATTTTAAAAAAATTATCAAACCAACTGATAAAGAAAAAGATAGTCATTCACGATACTTAAAATCCAATTTAAAGAAAAATTTTTTTTAATTAAATCTTTGGTTATAAAGAGCTTCAAAATCTATTTTTTTTTCGAACTTGATTCCAGGATAGCCAGAATTATGTAATAAATT
This sequence comes from Pelagibacteraceae bacterium AG-422-C23, assembly GCA_003213695.1. Classification (GTDB taxonomy): domain Bacteria; phylum Pseudomonadota; class Alphaproteobacteria; order Pelagibacterales; family Pelagibacteraceae; genus Pelagibacter. The sequence goes on from QCMO01000034.1 coordinate 1,955, forward strand.
AAGAAATGAAGTTTCTAAATGAGGATATATTTCTTTCTGAACATCACACAAAATAATTTTTTCCAAATCCTTTTTTTCTTTAATTTCATCCCCAACTCTAATTATGGTCGCAAAAACTATTTCAAAATAGGATTTTTTACTATTATCTTCTTTATCCTCAAATTTTAACGTAGTATTTATTTCCACAAGTTTATTTTTTAAAGCTTTTGAGGTAATATCAATATTAAGTTGGTATTTTGAAATATAATCTTTAACAAATAAAAAAGTTTCTATGTCAGGTGTTTCGCTTGACATATCTTTAATATATTTTCCTAAAATTTTATAATTTTCGTTCATCATCATCTATGTCTTCAAAGTCACCATCTATATATGGTTTTTTATTTGTTGTCTCATTCTTAAATTTATTCAAAAATCTTCCAAAAAATAATTTCCTTGTTAATGGAAATATTAAAAGGAATCCAAGTAGATCAGTTGCAAAACCAGGAATAATTAATAACAATGACGCAAAAGCAATAGCAGCTCCTGAAATAATCTCATAGGCTGGTAGTTCATTTTTAATTAATTGGGTAAAAGCCGATCTTATGGTGTTCAAACCTTCATATCGGGCATATATTATCCCTATTATTGCTGTAACAAATATTAATGAAATAGTGTTAAAAGCACCGATTTGAGACCCAATTTTTATAAAAAGATAAATTTCAATTATTGGAACCAAAATTATAGTTAAAAGAACTGTGTTCATTTGTCTTTAATGTAATTGCTAGTTGAAATTAATCAACATAGTAATTAAATTATATTTAAATGAATTATAGTTTTGAATACATAGATATAATATTACTAGCCATGATAGCTGGTTTTATCTTTCTTAGATTAAGGGGCATTTTGGGTAAAAGAACAGGTTTTGAGGGAAAGCCTCCCCCACAGTTTGAGGAAGTTCTAAAAAATGTCAATCCAGATATAAAAGTCAGACAAAATGATATATTTGATGATAATGCTCAAAAAGAATTTTTGAATGGAGCAAAAATAGCCTACGAAACAATAATTACAGACTTTAGTGATGATGATAATAAACTTATAAAAAGTAAACCATTACTTAGCAAAAAAATTTCAGATCAATTTAACGAGGCTCTAAAAGAACGAAACAATAGGGGACACTTTGCAGAAATTACTTTTATCGGAATAAATTCAGCAGATATAAAAGAGCATAAAAAAACAAATAACATTTTAAAAGTCACTGTAGATTTTGTTGCGGAAGTAATCACATGTGTTAAAGATAAAGATAAAAAAATTGTATCTGGAAATCCTGAGAAAATAAAAAAAATATATGACACATGGGTTTTTTCTAGAGATATGAGATCCAACAACCCTAACTGGCAGCTAGTAGAAATTTTAACATAATTGAATAGTAAAATCTCAGACAAAGATAAAAAAGATTGGCAAGAGTTTTTATCTAGTGATGATGAAATACCAAATAAAGATTTAAACATTAAAAAGAGAGTTTCAAATAAAATCAATACGTTTGATTTACATGGATATACTTTAGATGATGCTAATAAAAAGATATATAGTTTGATACATAATGCATATAATAAAAAAATTAGTAAATTAATTATTGTTACTGGAAAAGGTCTTCATTCACAAAATCAAAAAAATCCTTATGTATCAAAAGACTTGGGTATTTTAAAATATTCTGTGCCAGAATATATTAAAAGTAATAATGAATTAATGGGAATGGTTAATGCAATTGAAGATGCGGAAATAAAGGATGGAGGAAGTGGAGCTTTTTATATTTATCTAAAAAAATTTACAAAATAAATTTTGATAAGTCTGTATCTTTAACTAAATTGTCTAAATTTTTATTTATATATTCTTTATTTATAACAATTTTTTCTCCAGATCGATCTGTAGCTGTAAAACTTATATCATCTAATATTTTTTCTATTATTGTATGTAATCTTCTTGCACCAATATTTTCAACAGTTGCGTTTACTTCTGAGGCTATATTAGCAATAGTATTTATCCCATCATCTGAAAATTCAAGATCCACATTCTCTGTCTTTAAGAGAGCAACATATTGTTTAATTAAACTAAAATCTGGTTCTTTGAGTATTCTTTTAAAATCTTCACTTGTTAAAGCTTCTAACTCAACTCTTATAGGAAGTCTTCCTTGCAATTCTGGAAGCAAATCTGATGGTTTAGCAAGCTGAAAGGCTCCAGATGCTATAAACAAAATATGATCAGTTTTTATTGGACCATATTTTGTATTTACGGTTGTGCCTTCAATTAAAGGTAATAAATCTCTTTGAACACCTTCTCTTGAAACATCACCACCAACTCTATCTGTTCTTCCAGATATTTTATCAATTTCATCTAAGAAAACTATTCCATTATTTTCTGTTGAAATCTTAGCAGCCTTAATGATTTTATCTTGTTCAATTAATTTATCAGACTCATCATTAATTAATATTTCATGAGACTCTTTAACTGTCA
>QCMO01000035.1 GCA_003213695.1 Pelagibacteraceae bacterium AG-422-C23
ATGACAAGGAAATAGAAAAAATTACAGAAATTCTTTTAAGCAATAATATTGAGGCTGTTATAATCTCTAATACATCAGACTCTTCCAGAGATAATTTGAATAATATTCAGAAGCATCAAAAAGGAGGACTATCAGGGAAACCAATTGAAGAAAAATCAACAAATTTGATAAATAAATTTTATAAACTTTTAAATGGAAAGATTAAGATAATTGGTTGTGGTGGAGTAGATTCTGGGAAAAGTGCTTATGAAAAATTTTTAGCTGGTGCTAATTATGTTCAACTTTATACAGGAATGGTTTTTAGAGGGCCTAACATCGTTAATATGATAAAAAAAGAGCTTAAAGAATTATTAATAGTTGATGGAGTTAAAAATTTCACAGAAATTATAGGAAAAAAATAGTAACTGAAATCTTATAAACTTGACGAGATCATTATCTAACCTTATATAGACGATAATATTATGTCAAAAAAATGTGAACTTACTGGAAAAAATCCAATGAAAGGTCATAACGTTAGTCACGCTAACAACAAGACAAAAAGAAGATTTTTACCTAACTTAAAAAAAGTAAAATTTACTAGTGAACTTTTAAAAAGAAGTTTAAAATTAACAGTTAGTAATGCAGGAGTAAGATCTGTCGACAAAAAAGGTAGCTTTGATGAATTCTTAAAGACTGTCAAAAATAAAAACCTATCCCCGAGACTTAAGAAACTAAAAAAAACAATATTAATTAAATCTCCATTTCAAAAAAAAGTAGTTCAATCTAAAAGTGCTTAATGAATAAATTATTTTTTTTACTCTCATTAACTATGGGAGTTGTTGTTTTAGCTTCAAATTATCTAGTTCAGTTTCCCATTAAATATTATGGTTTAGAAGATGGATTAAGTAGGTCTACTATTGGTTGGGCTGGATTAATTTTTGGAGTTTATGCATTTAATTATTTATGGGCACCTTTGGTAGATAGAATACAAATACCCTATCTAACGAAGAAGATTGGTCATAGGAGAGGCTGGATTGTTTTAATGCAATTAATAATTTTATTTTCATTAATTATTTGGAGTATTATTGACCCAAGTGAAAATTTAGCTTTTGTAATTACTGTTGGATTAATAATCGCTATAGCATCAGCCACACAGGATATTACAGTGGATGCTTTAAGAATTGAACAGATTGGAGAAGATGAGGGCAAATCAATGGCAGCAGGAGCAGCTATGGCTGTTGTTGGTTGGTGGTCTGGTTATAAGTTAGGTGGTGTTATATCTCTATTTTCTGCTGAAATTTTACAAAATAGTGGTTTTGAGAATTATTGGCAATTAACATTTTTAATTTTGGGTATTTTAATAATTTTGATGAATATTGGTTTGATGTTTATAAATGAGTTAAACAACGTTGAAAGATATAATAAACAAAAAGAAAATGATAAGTTTATTTTAAATAGATTTAAAACTGTAAATTTTTTTACTCAATTGTTAACATGGATAGGCGGGACGATAAGTGGACCAATAACGAGTTTCTTTAAAAAAAATGGTTTCTCAATTGCAATTGGAATTTTAGGTTTTGTTTTTTTATTTAAAGTTGGTGAGGCTTTTCTTGGGAGAATGTCTATCATTTTTTACAAAGAAATAGGTTTCAGTAAGTCCGATATTGCAATTTATTCAAAAACTCTTGGATGGATTACAACAGTTATATTTACCCTCTTAGGTGGACTATTCGTAATAAGATCTGGAGTTTTGAAAGCAATGTTTTTTGCTGGTATTTTAATGGCAAGTACAAATTTACTATTCAGTGTTTTGGCTTGGAGTGACAAATCAGACCTTCTGTTTGCTGTGGCAGTAATTTTTGATGATATTGCTGCCGCCTTTGCAACTGTTGCATTTGTAGCCTTTATATCCTTATTAGTTGATAGAGCTTATACAGCGACACAGTATGCTCTTCTTGCATCAATTGGTACAGCAGGAAGAACAACACTTGCATCCTCATCTGGTGCACTTGTAGATTGGTTAAATGGTGATTGGGGAATATTCTTTATATTAACTGCAGTAATGGTTATTCCATCTCTTATTATATTATGGATTATGAGAAATAAGTTAAAATTAAGTGAAAAATAAATTTTTTAATCATCCTGTAGCAAATATCTATTCAAAACCTTTATCAAATTCTGATGTGAGCTCTCAAATTTTATACGGTGAGAAGTTTAAAATTTTATCAAAAAATAAAAATTGGGTTAAAATCAAAACTGATTTTGATAATTATATTGGTTATATTAAAGTAAATAAATTTAATCAAAATTTCAATCCTACGGATAAAGTTTATAAGTTAAAAACAAAAATTTTTAAAAAGGTACATGATAAATTTTTGCCAACTAGTAATTATCTTTATTTTGCTTCTGGAGTTTCTATTAAAAATTTTAATAAAAACTATATTGAATTTGAAAAGAACAAATGGATTAAAAAAAGTGATACAAAAAAAATTAATCATTACGAATATAATTTTTTAAAAATAATAAAATTATTTTTGGGAAGTAAATATTTATGGGGTGGAAAAACTTGTAAAGGTATTGACTGCTCAGCTTTAATTCAGATTTATTTTTATTATAATAGAATTTTTTTTCCTAGAGACTCAAAAGATCAAATAAAGTTTTGTAGAAAAAAAAGGGATAATAAATTTTCAAAAGGTGATATCATTTTTTGGAATGGTCATGTAGGAATGTGTATTAGTAAATCAAAATTTATTCATGCTTATGGCCCCAAAAAAAAAGTGTTGATTATGCCAATTAATTTTACAATTAGATTGATTCAAAGAACTGCAAAATTAGTAGTAAAAAAAATAAGTAATATAAGAAAATATTAATTACGACCAAAATCTGGCTTATCAATATCCTGTTTAAGTTTAATTATTTTGGTTCTTACTTTTTTTGTTTGTATTAGTTTTTTTATAATTGAGTCGTTATTTTTTTTATTAATATCTTTTTTAAAGGACTTTAAATTTTTAATGAAAAGATCGATAGCCTTCGTAATGTTAATTTTATTATCGAAAAAAATATCTCTCCACATTATTTCATTTGAAGCTGCTATTCTTGAAAAATCTCTCAGACCTCCAGCACTATATTTGATTAAATTAAATTTAAGTATTTTTTCAAAGTCTTGTGCTGATTTTACTAAATTATATGCAATCAAGTGTGGCAAATGACTAGTAATTGAAAAAATTTTGTCATGTTTTTCTGAATTCATAATAACTATTTTTGAACCTACTTTTCTCCAAAAAGTGTTCAAAAATTTTAAATGTTTTAAATTTGTTTTTTTTTCTTTAATTAAAACACACCACTTATCTTCAAATAAATTATCTTTGCCATGTTCTGGTCCACTTACTTCTGAGCCTGCTATCGGATGACTTCGAATCCAATGAATACCTTTTTTTAAAAACTTTTTAATAATTTTTGAGGACTCTATTTTTGATGATCCAATATCAGTGATTAATGTTTTATATGTAACAAAGTTATTAATTTTTAATATAAGACTTTTGTATTCACTCATTGGAGTACAAAAAATAATTAAATCTAAATCTCCAGTACACTCTTTTAAAGATTTTACAATTGTTCCAGGCAATTTAAATTTTTTTATTTTACTAATATTTGATTTTGATTTTTCATAAATAAATATTTTTTTTGCTAATTTTTTTTTTGAGATTCTTCTTACCAAAGAAGAACCTAACAAACCACATCCTATAATTAATACATTTTTCACTTTTTAAATATACTTTCTGTTGCCTTCATAAATTTTAAGTTTTCTTTTTTTGAACCAATAGTTAGCCGCAACATATTTTTAATCTTGTATCCATTTTCTGTAGATCTTAAAATAATTCCTTTCAATTTTAATTTTTCATAAAAATATTTTGCTTTAAGTTTGCATTTTGTAAAATCCAATAATAGGAAATTAGCAGAAACATTATTTGTACTAATACCATAATTTTTAAGGAAATCTTTCAATTTTGTTGCATAAAAAATATTGTGTCTAATTGCACGAGATATAAATTTGTCATCCTTTAAAGACTCCACTGCTGCTTTTTGCGCAACCTCATTAACATTAAATGGTGGCTTGATAACATTGAGCGCATTGATAATCTTTCGCGATCCATATCCCCACCCAATTCTTAAGGATGATAAACCATAAATTTTTGAAAATGTTCTTAATATAAAAACATTTTGATTATTTTTAAATAAATCTAAACCAGATTTATAATCAATGTTATTCATATATTCCGCATAAGCATCATCAATCACTAATAAAACATTTTTTCTTAATTTTTTTCTTAGCTCTATTAATTCAAGTTTATTTAAATAGGTTCCAGTTGGGTTGTTTGGATTTGCCAAAAAAACAATCTTG
>QCMO01000036.1 GCA_003213695.1 Pelagibacteraceae bacterium AG-422-C23
CACCGATATGAGGTGTAATATGAAGTACTTTAATTATTTTATTAGACTTTGATTGCGCTTCTTTTTGCAAATTCTTTAACTTTTGGAAGTAGTTCTTTTGTATAATTGTCTATATTATCTGGAAGACAATGTGAAAGTTGTCCACAACTGTTGCACGGTGATTTTTCTTTTCTTTTATTTTCTAAGTGAAGTATTCTAAGTTCATTCATTCTTTCAGACTTCCATATATCTGGTAAACTTTCTTTTCTTGCGTCACCTATAATGAGTTTTCTTCCCCAATCTAAAAAACAAGAACTAGCTAATCCATCTGCATTTATTGAAAAAGAATAAAATATATATGGGCAGGTATCTGTATTAGAAACATCTTGCTGATATATCCCTTTGGTAATTTTAACTCCTGTATGTTCCTCTACATCAAATTCTGGCCAGCATGGAGCGAAATTCTCAATAAATATTCTGTCACAATAATCACCAAAAGTGTCATAAAATAATTTTTTTTGATCTTCAGTGATTATGTCTCCTGGAACTTTGACAACCATTTCACAATTTTTTCTTACAGAATAAAAATATTTTATATTTTCAACTAACTTTTTAAAGTTAACGTCAAATTTGGTAAAAGTTTTATATGTTTCCTCAGTCATTCCATCAATTGAAATATTAATTTTATCTAATCCAGCATCCACAACTTCCTCAATTTTTTGCTTAGTAAGAAGAGAAGCATTTGTAGTAGAGTCAATATATTCTACTTGTTTGCTTTGTTTTGCATACCTAATCATATGATGAAAGTTTTTATTTAAAAAAGGTTCACCATCCTTATAAAGCCTTAAAACTCTTATTGGTTTATTAAAGCCTTCTAAGTCATCAATAATTTTTTTAAATAAATCAAGTTTCATTGCCCCTTGAAATCTGCCGGTGTCTTTAATCATAGGTCTATGTCCTGTTGGACAAAATGTACATTGAAAATTACATGCGCTAGCTGGGTCTACAAACACAATAAATGGAGTTTCTAAAGGAATTACTTTTTCTAAAGACGTTCTATCCTCTAAATTTATCCTGGGCTTAATCTGTGCTTTCATAATATATTTTATTTATTATATATCAAATTATTTGCAAGTTATAATGTTTATTGATCAGCATCTTTGTACCAAACACTCATTTTACCATCTTCATTGACGATTGCCGAGTCGGGTAGTTTCCAATTTGGTACCCATTTCATTCTATCATTATACTCAAAACCTGACTTTAAAAGAACCAAATTTTCATCTTTATTTTCTTTTTCTATACAACCTTCATATAAAACTATCTTACCTATATCACTTAGGACTGCATATTTTGGCTTAGACCTTCCAGAAAATTTTCCTCCCGAAGAGAGTTCCTCAATTAAATCTAGTCCATATTTTAATGTAGTTCTATGATGAGCTGTTCCTCTCATTGGGATCGCATGAAATATATAATGTGACTCAACATCATTGTCTCTTAAGATATCATATAGTTTAACTAATTCTTTTATACTGTCATTTACACCTTTAAGAAGTGGATGCTGGTTATAAAGAGTAATATTTAACTTTTTAAATTTGTCTAGTGAAGTTAAGCAATCTTTTGTTAATTCTGCACTATGGCAAACATTTAAACCGACTTCAAATTTAAAATTTGGATATCTTTGTATAAGATCTAACATCTTTTCATTTACTCTAGTTGGATCTTGTACTGGTACTCTAGTACCTATTCTTATTCTTTTAATATTAGGACTATTTGTTGTAAGTTCACTCAATGTAAATGCTAGCAACGGTAATGACATTAGTGGATCACCCCCTGTAAGCAAAACTTCATTAACCTCTTTTTGTGTTCCAATATATCTTGAAGCCAACGTTATTTCATCATACTTCATTGTTTTAATTGGATATTGACCTCTTAAACACCATCTACAATGAGCGGCGCAAACTGTTGTAGGTTCAATTAATATTGTTCTTTTGTAAAGTCTTTCTAAACCAACTAAGTCTTTTCCCTCAAATTTAAGATTTATCTCTGACTGATAGTGCCTATCATTATCTGAGTTTCTAATTAATTTTTCTTTATCATCAGTTATATATTGTTTTGTTAAAGCGAGAACTTCTAAACTATTTTCACCATAAATTTCCTTATTTTGATTAATCAAATTTTTTAAGTAAGGTGATATAATCTCTTTAAACTCGCCTGTTTTTGTTCCAGCCATATTAATTATATTGTAAAGTTAATTTTATTTAATCCTTGTTTTTCAAAATAATTTTTTTCTACCCATTTAAGTTTTATTGAAATGTTAATTTTTTGTTTTACAATTGATTTAAACTTAGTTTCTATATCTTTATATTTTTCTAAATTAGCATCATCATAAATTTTTTCAATCAATACCTCTGGTTTAAAATCCATATCCTTATTATAGCTCAATTTTTTTACTTTGTATTTAAGGGACAAATTTGGCTCAATTTCATTTAGTATTGAGGCTAACGATTCTGGAAAAAAATTCACCCCTTTCACATTGAACATTTCATCCGATCTACCTTGAATTTTAAACCTTATTCTTATTAAATCGTCCTCATCATAAAAAGCATCAAGAACTTCAATAACATCGTTAGTTCTGTATCTAAATAAAGGTTGAGCTTCTCTTCTTAGTGAGCTGAAGACAAACTCTCCAACAGCTCCTTTTTTTATTTCAACTGATTGTAAATTTTCATCCAAAAGCTCTGCATATAACATTCCGTGAGCATTATAAATCAATCCATTTTTATTATGATCTTCGCCACCTATTATACTAAGAACTTCCGATAAACCATAATTAGCATCAATAGCACTTATACCAAAATCTTTTTCAATTTTATTTCTTATGTCAGAAATTTGAAGTAGGTTTTCACCTCCAAAAAAACCCTTCTTTAAACCCAAGTCTTTAATATCCAATCCTAACTGTTCACATTTTTCTTTAATCTTAAACATATATGATGGTGTACAACTTATTGCATTAACTTTTAATTTTTGAATTATATCTATCAATGCTGCAGTATTTCCTGATCCAAATGGGATGCTTGTTGCTCCTGTTTTTTCTAAAGATAAATAATCGGTTACTCCCCCAGACCACATATTAAAATTAAGGCAATGAACAATTCTATCTGTATCGTTTAAGCCAGCAGCTATAAATGTTTTTGTTGCAGTAGAAATTGTATCTTTAATATCATTGGCTGTTAAAAATATTAGGAAAGGAGCTGATGTTGTTCCTGAAGTTTTGTGAACTCTTAAAATTTCGGACGGATTACACGATAATATTGATCCATAGGGTGGAAATTCCATTTGATCTTTAATAATAGTTTTTTTGTCTAAAAGAGGTATGTTTTGAAAATTAAATTTTTCATTTATATCCTCTTCTTTTATACCAAAATCAGTAAACCTTTTTTTCCAAAATTTACTTTTTTTAAAAGCTCTACGTAATGCAAATATAATTTCTGAATGTTCTTCTGGTCGAATTAAATTTTTCATATTTTTTTCTTTTTTTTATAATATTGTTTTGACGGATTTCCATAATTTAAACTATTAATTTTTGTGGAAACTAAAACATTCGATGCATAACCAATCATTGAGTTTTTTCTTATTTTAACTCTTTCTTTTACACTTGAATTGGGGGCAATCCAAGAACCCTCTTCAACAATAACACTCCCACCAATTAGAGAACCTGCTGTAATTACACAATTTTCTTTTATGATAGAATTATGTCCAATTTGAACCAAAGCGTCAATTGCAACATTATTATGGATAATTGTATTATCTATATTTCCTCTCTCAATGTTTGTAAGAGGACCGATACTAACGTTAT
>QCMO01000037.1 GCA_003213695.1 Pelagibacteraceae bacterium AG-422-C23
TAAAACTAAATTTTTATTACTTTTAAATTTTTTTATATATTCTTTTAAAGCATCAACTTGATTGTCTTTATTTTTTGCGTATTTGGCACTGTAAAAAGAATTCAAAAAATCATTGGTTTCAAAATCTTTAAAAGCAATTTTAGCTGTTTCCTTACATCTGCACCACTTGCTTGATAAAACTCTATCAATTTTTATTTTATTTTTTTTAAAAAATTTACCAATATATTTAGCTTGTTTTCTTCCATCTTTGCTTAAATTTCTTTGTGTGGAACAATCGTTTAGATTGAAATTTTCAGGATCTCCACTTCCAGGTGCATATGCATGTCTAATAAATATTAATTTTCCACCATTCTCAAGTTGATTTATAAAATTTTTATTTAAATCTGCTTTAACAGGTGTAACTAAAGATATAAATATTATTATAAATAATTTTAAAAATTTCATTTATGGATATTAGATTAAATAATTTAAACAAAACAATAATTAATTGTAAAAAATGTCCCAGACTTATTAAATTTGTAAACAAAGTAAGCGCAAAAAAAAGAAAACAAAATATTAATGAAGTTTACTGGGGTAGACCTGTTCCAGGATTTGGAGATATAAAATCAAAATTAGCTATTATTGGTCTTGCACCCGCTGCTCATGGTGGTACGAGAACTGGGAGAGCATTTACTGGAGATAAATCAGGAGATTTTTTATTTAAATGTTTGTTTGAAGTAGGTATCTCAAATTCTCCATTCTCAAAAAATTTAAATGATAATTTAAAACTAAAATCAACTTATATTACCAACATTCTTAAATGTGTACCTCCTGAAGATAAACCATTAAGTAATGAAATTTCAAATTGTTCAAATTTTTTTGATGAAGAAATATTATCTTTGAAGAAACTTAAGGTAATTGTTACTTTAGGAAAAGTTGCTTTTGATAATTGTATAAAATTATATAAACAAAAATTTAATATTAAACAAAAATTTGTTTTCAAACATGGTAAATCTCAATTACTGCCAAATGGTCTAATAATATTATCAAGTTACCATCCGAGTCCTAGAAATGTTAATACTAAACTTATATCAAATAAGATGATGGTTGATTTGTTTAAAAGGGCAAAAAAATTAGCTAAGTTTTGATAGTATCACAAAAATAAGGTTTAAATTTTAAATAAATTTCATCAGGTATCTTAACTGGCTTACCTTCTTTATTAATGAAAACTAAATGAACCTGAGCTTCAACAATGACATCTTTATTTTTGGTAATTATTTGATTCATAAAAAATGAAGTTTTTGTTATTGATTTTACAAAAGATCTAACTGTAAGTGTATCCTCCAAATATGCAGATTTTTTATACTCAATATTACAAGATTTAACAATTATTAATGAATTAAAAGATCCTAGAATCATTTTATTACTATATCCAATTGAATTTAAAGCTTCTGTTCTGGCTCTTTCCATAAATTTAAGATAATTAGCATAATAAACAACTCCTCCTGAATCTGTATCCTCATAATAAACTTTTAAATTATGAAAAAAATTTTCGTGCATAAAAAATTATATCAAATTATTCAGCTGAAAAATAGATATTCTGATAATAAGCAATTGTTTTCATTTTCGAATTATCAGTATCTGACATAATTGCTAAACCATCTAATTCGTTAACATCTAAATTATGAAACTTTTTAAAATCCTCCTTCACATTTGTTTTCACAGTTATCCATTTATTGAGATTATTTTTAGTTGTAGCTAATACGTTATCTACAGATTTTTTTGTATAAGGACTTGGGGAATTAAAACCTATTTCATTATTACTTGAAAAAACATAATTTATTGCTCTATTTGAAAGTGGTGTTGCTCCTGTCTTCTTAACAGCAAAAACTCTAGCTGCAAAATCATGCCCTTTTTTTGTATTTTCTTCAATACCTGCTAAATCTTTTTCAATTTTCCATGTAATATTTAAAATAGGTGTTTTATTTAAATCAATTTTTACCTCTTTTCCCAAGCCAGAAGCTGCATTGTCTGCAACTGCTTTTAAAAAATTACCGTTTTCATTTGAGCCAATTGTATAAATTGTTGTATTGTCTGCTCCCCTTACTTTTCTAATTTCTAAATTGGAAAGCTCTTCCTCGGTAAAATCAAACACTTTGATTTCATTTGTTAAACCACTCACAATTGTAGACAAGAAAAGGATTAAAATTTTAAATAGAAGTTTCATAAATTAATTTTAAAAAATTTGTTAATACATTATTTTGACAAGATTTAAACATTCAAAAATCAATATTCATCTCTAATATATAATTATGAAGACAATCTCAATTTTTATACTCCTAATTTATTGGTCAATAATGATTTTTGCCCCTGTTGTGTCAAAAGATGTCAAATTTGGCCGTGCTAAGATAAGTTCTGTTAAACCTTTAGAACAAAACCTACAAGTTAATAGGTAGAGCGACCACCACTAATATCAAATACAGCAGCAGTGGAAAAAGTATTTTCCTCTGAGGAAAGCCAACAAATAAGAGATGTAAACTCGTGAACCTCAAGAAATCTACCTCTTGGAACTTTTGAAAGCATCTTTTGAACATGTTCTTTGCTCATTTGATCTAAAATTCTTGTTTTAGCACCTGCAGGAGTTACAGCATTAACAGCTATATTTTTATCTGCCAATTCTTTACCAAGTGACTTTGTCAATCCTATTGCACCTGCTTTTCCAGAACTATAAGCACTAGCATTAGCATTTCCATCCTTTCCTGCAACTGAAGCAACATTTACAATCCTACCATAATTATTTTTAATCATATTTGGAACTATTGCCTTGCAACAATTAAATGTTCCGAGAAGATTAATATTTATAATTTTGCTCCACATTTCAATGTCATATTCCCATAATGGCATCGTGGGACCAGTTATTCCAGCATTATTAATCAAAATATCAATTTTTGAATTATCTACAATTTTTGAAACAGCGTTCTCGACTTGTTGATAATTGGATATGTCAACAACATTAGATTTTAAATTAGGGTTATTTGTTTGTTTTACTGCTTGATCCAAAAGTTTTTGATCAATGTCCCAAATTATTACTTCAGCTCCTGAATCTAAAAATCTTTGAGCTATATCTAGTCCAAAACCTTGCGCTCCACCAGTTATAACAGCTGTTCTATTTTTAAAATTATATTTATTCTTACTCATTTTTTTAATCTTTAACTAAGAGATAATACACTAATGCTGAGACGAAACCTCCAATTATCCAAGAATAGGAGTGCAAAAACATTAAATTAGGATTCCAAATTGTTGATGATGAAAAGATAAAACCTAAAACTAATGAATAAACTCCTTTAATATGCCAACCACCTGAATAATAATAAGCTCCATTTGCTTCCAATGAATATATATCTTTGTTCAATAATTTTTCTTTTTTAACAATATAAAAGTCTGATAACATTATTCCAAACAAGGGGCCAAAAAAAGCCGCAAATGTATCAACAAAAGATAATATTCCAATCTGACTTAAATAAGTTAACCAAAAAACACCAACTGTAAAACTTAAAACTGAGATAATAAAACTAGAACTTTTTAATGACAATGAAGATGGAATTAAATTAATCATCGTATATTGAGCAGGTATAAAGTTTGCTATTAAATTAGTAGATGCTGAAGCAAAAATTATAAGAATTAAAACCACATTTGTAATTAACAAATTGTCTAATTTTCCAATTATGTCTGTAGGATTTGTCAGAATTCTTGATAAATTATCAGGATCTTGTTTTAAAAAAGCATCAACACCTGAGACTATGAATAAAGTAAAAAAAGAAAA
>QCMO01000038.1 GCA_003213695.1 Pelagibacteraceae bacterium AG-422-C23
TGTAATATAATCGGCTACTTCCCTAAAAGTTTTAAAACAATGTAAATAATCCTCAAGTCTATTTTCTGAGTTTTTGTTTGGTCCTATATTAATTCCAAGTAAACCAGTTTGTTTGTTAGAATTAATCCTATCTAATACGTTTTTAGAACCAAGATTATTAAATCCAAGTCTATTTATTAAAGCCTCATCTTCGACCAATCTAAACACTCTAGGTTTAGGATTTCCATACTGCTTAAGGGGCGTTATTGTGCCTACTTCAACAAACCCAAATCCTAATTTGAACAATGAATTATATACTTCTGCATTCTTATCAAAACCAGCTGCCATACCTATTGGATTTTCTAAATCTTTATTGAATAATTTTGTTTTAAATAAAGGATTATTTTTATCAACATCTAATACATTAGGAACAAAATTAAATTTCAATGATTTTATAGCTAAATTGTGTGCAGTCTCGGGATCTAATTTAAAAATTAAAGATCTTAAATTTGAAAACATTATTTTATTTTATTTAATATAAGATCTTTCGTTTCTTTAACACCAAAAAAACTTATAAAAAAACCCATTCGAGGACCATTTTCATCCCCAAATACAACTTCATAAATCAATTTAAACCAATCTCTAAGGTTATCTGCATAGCCATTTTCTTTTCCCGTCGAATAAATTAAAGTTTGAATATCCTCTGGAGTCATTTTGTCATTACATTTATCTAAAGTTTTTATTAAAGCCTCTAGTGCAATCTTCTCATCTTTATTTGGTTTTTTATACTTTTTACCTAATTTAATAACATCATTAAAATATTTGATTGCATATCCGACTAACTTGTCAAAAATAGGATGATCTTTTTCAGATATATCGGTCTTGTATTTTTTAACAAATTTCCATAAAAGATCTTTATTGTCCGCATTACTTGTCTCAACAAGGTTAAGGAGCATTGAAAAAGTCATAATCATATTTTCTTTTGGTATTACACTGTTATGAACATGCCAAACCGGATTCATAAGGAGTTGTAATTCATCTTGATTTTTTGCTTTTTCAATAAAATCTAAATATTCGTCAACAGCCTTAGGGACTATTTCTTTATAAAGTTTTTTTGCTCTTTTTGGATTTTGATACATGTATAAAGATAGACTTTCTGGTGATGCGTATTCAAGCCATTGGTCTATTGTTATTCCATTTCCTTTTGATTTTGAAATTTTTTCTCCTTTTTCATCTAGGAATAACTCATATGCAAATCCTGAAGGATTTGTTTTACCAATCAGTTTGATTATTTTTGTTGAAAGAATTGCACTTTCAATAAGATCTTTTCCATACATTTCAAAATCAATATCTAATGCATACCACCTCATTGCCCAGTCAACTTTCCACTGTAATTTACAATTCCCATCTAAAATACTCATCTCTAGATCTTTGCCTTTATTATCAAAAATAATATTTGCTTTACCTTTATTAATACTTTTGACGGGTATCTCTAATACATGTCCAGTTTCAGGACATATAGGTAAGAATGGACTGTATGTTTTTTGACGTTCCTTACCTAATGTTGGTAAAATAATATTCATTATTCCATCATAATTTTCTAAAATTTTTTGGAGTGTAGAATTAAAAAAACCCGACTTATAAAGAAAAGTAGAGCTTTTAAAAGTATATTTAAAATTAAAATTATTTAAAAAGTTCTTTAACATTTCATTATTATGTTCACCAAAACTTGCAAATTTATTAAAAGGATCAGGAACTTGAGTTAATGGTTTATGTAAATTTTTCTCTAATAAATTTTTTTGAGGCACATTATCTGGAACTTTTCTTAATCCATCCATATCATCTGAAAATGTAATTATTTCAGTTGGAAGATTGGTCAATTTATTTATAGCATTGACAATCATTGATGTTCGAGCGACTTCTCCAAAAGTTCCAATATGTGGCAGGCCACTTGGACCATATCCAGTTTGAAGTGTTATTTTTCCTTTTTTATCAATAATTGATTTTCGTTCTCGAAGCATCTTTTTTGCTTCAATAAAAGGCCAGGCATTGGTTTTGTCTAAATTTTCTTTTTTAATCATGAATAAATCAAATAAAATCTTAAAATAACGATTTAACTAATTCATATAGAGTTGAAATTTATTTACCATAAAATAATGTTCTTACAAAATGTCTAATTATAAAACTGTTTTTTTCACTCTTGGTATTCTGCAAATAATTCTTGGGATTTTTATGCTGATACCTGTTATTGTACAATTTTTTTATGAAGAAATAGATTCCTCTTTTTTTGGTGCCTCAATTGTAACAATTATATTTGGAACTTTATTTTTTTTATCAAATTTAGATCATGATAAAAAGTTAAATTTACAACAAGCCTTTTTACTGACCGCGTTATCTTGGTTGAGTATAGCAATATTTGGTTCATTGCCTTTTGTATTTTCAAGTGAAAACTTTACATTCACAAATGCTTTTTTTGAGAGTATGTCAGGAATTACAACAACTGGTTCTACAATTATCCCAAATTTAGAAAGTATGCCAAAAGGAATTTTATTCTGGAGAGCAATACTCCAATGGTTGGGTGGAATAGGTATAATTGTAATGGCAATAACATTAATGCCAATAATGAATGTTGGAGGTATGCAATTATTTAAAATTTCAAATAATGATTCTTCAGAAAAGATTCTGCCAAAATCCAAAGAAATCGCTCTTCGTTTAATCTATATTTATTCAGGTCTAACTGCTTTTTGTGCGCTATCTTACAAGGCTCTTGGTATGAATGCTTTTGATAGCTTAACTCATTCAATGACTACAATAGCTACAGGCGGTTTTTCTAATTATAATGAGTCTATAGGTTTTTTTGATAATGTATACATTGAAATTTCTGCTATGACTTTTATTATTTTAGGTAGTTTACCATTCATAGCTTACATAAAATTCTTAAGTGGAAATAAAAAAATTTTTTTTTCAGATACTCAAATAAAATCTTTTTTCAAAATTATTTTTTTTAGTATAATCATTTTAGCTTTATATTTAGCTTTAAGTAATTCAAATCATATAGATTTAAGATCTATTTTATTTAATGTTATTTCTGTTTTGACAGGAACAGGGTATGTAAATGCCCAATATGATAATTGGGGTGGTTTTCCAATTATTTTATTTTTAGGTTTAATGTTCATTGGTGGATGCGCAGGGTCGACTACATGTGGAATAAAAATTTTTAGAATACAAATTCTTTACACTTTTATATCAAATCAGTTAAAAAAAATAATCTACCCAAAAGGTATATTTGTTTTAAAATATGATCGAAATCCTGTTGATAATAAATTTATATCATCAATAATTTCATTTATTTATATGTATTTGATTATCTTTTTCTTATTAACAACGTTATTGTCACTATCTGGTCTTGATTTTATTACCTCAATTTCTGGGGCGGCTACATCTATTTCTAACGTTGGACCAGGGTTAGGTACAATAATTGGGCCTAATGGTAATTTTTCATCTTTGCCTGATATTTCTAAATGGATATTAAGCTTAGGTATGATTTTGGGTAGACTTGAACTATTCGCTATACTAGTGTTATTTTTACCTTCCTTTTGGAAAAATTAAAAATGATTGAATTAAAAAAACAATCTCTTTCAGAAATGTTCTCAATATATTTTGATAAGAGAATGTTAAAAATTTTATTATTAGGAGCAATTTCAGG
>QCMO01000039.1 GCA_003213695.1 Pelagibacteraceae bacterium AG-422-C23
TATTAATTCACCAGAAACAGACTTTTTTAAAAAGGGATCAAATTTATATAATTTAGATTTAGCCAGAAAACTATCAAATAAATTAGATCATATTTATTTAGTAGAGGGCTATATGGATGTTGTTGGTTTGAGTAAAAATGGAATTGAGAATGCAGTTGCTAACCTTGGTACATCATTAACTGATAGACAAATTTTAACATTGAATCAATTTTTTGATGATATTATTATTTGTTTTGATGGAGATGAAAGTGGCTATAAAGCTGCATTAAGAGCTGCTGAAAATTCGATTAAGGATTTAAAACCAGAAAAGCAAATTTCATTTTTGTTTTTACCTGATAAAGAAGATCCTGACAGTTTTGTTAATAAAAATGGAAAGAATTATTTTGTAGATTTTTCAAAAAAAAATAAAATTCCAATACACCAATTTATTTTTAGTCATTATAAAAAACAAACAAATACTAGCCCATCCTCTATGGCAATTTTTGATAAAAAGCTAAGGCATATAGCTAGCACTATTAAGGATAATTATATAAAGAAATATGTTTTAGAATATTTTTTAGAAAAAATCTCTCAATTAACTCCGCACACGAGCTTCAATAAAAAAAATTTTATTAAAAAAGCAAAATCTCTTGATACTACAAAAAAACATTACAATGAAAGTCAATCTTTGAGTGGAGTGGAACTTAAAGAATTTTCATTAATATATTTGATACTTAATAATTTGAACTTAATTCAACAAAATATTCATATGGTCGAAAATATAAAATTATTTACAAATGTTAATAAGCTTATATTTGAAAAAATTGTTTTGAAACTAAAAACTGGAAATGTTCCAAATATTGATGAGTTAGAAATTGATATTCAATTAATAGAAAAAATTATTAAATTTGCTCCAATTAAATATATTTTAAAAAATAAACATAATAACGATGATGAAATAATCGCATTGTTAGATGATATTACGAGAGATTTAAATAATTATGATTTAGAGTTTAGGATTCAAGAACTAGAATCGAGATTTTCTAAAGATCTTAGTGAAGCCACATTTAATGAGCTAAAAGAGCTTAAAAAAAAGCAAAATATCAATTAATCAAGACAAATTAATAATGGATTTTTATAAAATTGATACTATATAAGACTCTTCAAATTTTATTACAGTGGAAAGAATAATTACAAAATCATTTGCAAGATTGATGGGTCGTGGAACGCATAGGGGTTTCATAACACATGAGGAATTAAGTAAATCTTTAGGAAAAAGAAATCTTTCTGATGATAATTTGGCTCAAGCATTTATCCATATACTTGATGAAAACATAACACTTGTTGAAAAAAAATCTGACTACAAAGTTTTAAGAAAAAAAGAAAACTCATCTAAAGAAGAAGGTAAAACAATTGAGAAAAGCGATGATCCAATTAGAATGTACTTGCGAGAAATGGGTGGTGTTGAACTTCTTTCTAGAGAGGGAGAAATTGCTATAGCTAAAAGAATAGAAGCAGGAAAAGATGTTATGTTAATAGCTCTTTCTCAAAGTCCAATAACTGCACAACAATTTTCAGAATGGAATGAAAAATTACAAAAAGACGAAATTTTAGTTAGAGAAATAATTGATATCGATACCAATTATATGGAAGATGAGTCGACTGGCCCAAGTGCTAAACAAAAAAACTCAGGTGAAGCAGATAAAGATGAAAGCTCTAACGAAGATGGTGATGAAGATTTTAATCCTACTCTTGCAGCAATGGAGTCAGAAATAAAGCCGAAAGTTCTTAAAACAGTAAGCACATTAACTAAAGAGTATAATAAATTAATAAAATATCAAAAAGATAAATTAGATTGTATTTTAAATTCAAATATATTTTCCCCCACTAAAGAAAAAAGCTATCAAAAAATCGTAAATGATATTTTGGAAAATATTAAATCTCTTCAATTATCACCTTCAGTATTAGAGGAGCTTGTTCAAAAACATTATATTGAAAATAAAAAAATTATTTCTTTAGAAGGAAACCTTTTGAGATTAGCAATGAATCATAAGATTCCAAGAGGAGAATTTATTAAATTCTATATTGGAAATGAAATTAATCCAAATTTGAAAAAATTTTTAGATACAAATTCTATTTGGAAGGAATTTTTTAGTAAGAATAAGGATGAATTTAAAAATATAAGAGAGAGATTAGTCGATATAAGTCACAAGTTGGGAATGTCAGTCACAGACTTCAAAAAATTAGTCAGTCGTGTACAAAAAGGAGAGAAAGAGTCTAGAATAGCTAAAAAAGAAATGGTTGAAGCAAATCTTAGATTAGTAATATCGATAGCAAAAAAATATACTAATCGAGGTCTTCAATTTTTAGATTTAATTCAAGAAGGAAATATAGGCCTAATGAAAGCAGTAGATAAATTTGAATACAGAAGAGGTTATAAATTTTCAACATATGCAACATGGTGGATTAGACAAGCTATAACTAGATCTATAGCCGACCAGGCAAGAACAATAAGAATTCCTGTTCATATGATAGAAACTATTAACAAAATTGTACGGACACAAAGACTAATTTTAAGTGAGTTTGGTAGAGAAGCAACTCCAGAAGAGCTTGCAAAAAAATTAAGAATGCCTTTGGATAAAGTTCGTAAAGTTTTGAAAATTTCTAAAGAGCCAGTTTCATTAGAAAAACCGGTTGGAGATGAAGAAGATAGCAGTCTAGGAGATTTTATAGAGGACACAAAAGCTTTAGCTCCTCTTGAACAAGCAATAAAATCAAATTTAGGTGAAGCAACAACAAAAATTTTGTCCACTTTAACTCCCAGAGAAGAAAGAGTTTTAAGAATGAGATTTGGAGTTGGAATGAACACAGATCATACTTTGGAGGAAGTTGGTTTACAATTTTCTGTAACAAGAGAACGAATTAGACAAATTGAGGCCAAAGCTCTAAGAAAGTTAAAACATCCTAGTAGGTCTAAACAATTAAAAAGCTTTTTGGAAAGCTAATTTCAATGGGCCGTTAGCTCAATAGTAGAGTACTGCATTGACATTGCAGGGGTAGTTGGAGCGTAACCAACACGGCCCACCAATTTTGCATTATCTTCAATTGATAAGTTATCAAAAATGTTATAACACAATATTTAAATGGGCCTGTAGCTCAGTTGGTTAGAGCAGTACACTCATAATGTATTGGTCCCAGGTTCGAGTCCTGGCGGGCCCACCAATACCAATAAAGTCAAAAGTTAGTTAATCTTTAGAAAAATTTTCAAGCACATTAAACAGTGCGCCTATGTCACCATCATTAGAATTCAATATAGATGAAAACTCTTCTTTTTGAGTTCTTGCTAAACTTAGTCCTTCTATAATCAAATCTCTAACAAGAGGGTTTTCGGGGTTTTTTGTGTAAATTCTCCAATCAATTTTTACCTCTGGTCTATCATCTTTTGCTTTGAGCAAACTATTTACAATTGTATAATTTTCGTTCAAAACCTCCTTATCAAACACCTCAATT
>QCMO01000040.1 GCA_003213695.1 Pelagibacteraceae bacterium AG-422-C23
AAAAACTTGGATTTCATAAATGCTTCATATTAAATGTCCACATTGTGGAATGAGATCTCAAAATGAATTTTCTTACGGTGGTGATGCTAGTGTGAAAAGACCTGAGCTTGGTAAGGAAATTTCAGATCAAGAGTGGAATAATTTTGTATACAATAGAAAAAGTCTTAGAGGAAAGCATTGGGAGCTGTGGCAACATTTATCAGGATGTAGACAATGGATAAAAGTTGAAAGAGACACAGCAACTCATGAAATTTTTAATACTCTAAAAGCTAATGAGGATATTTCATAATGACACAAAGTTATAGATTAGAAAATATTGGACTGATTAATAGAAATAAAAAAATTTCATTTAAATTTAATGGCAAAAATTATTTTGGTTATGAAGGAGATACTTTAGCTTCTGCTTTAATTGCAAATGGTGTTCATTTAATTGGAAGAAGTTTTAAATATCACAGACCTAGAGGTTTTTTTTGGAGCAGGAGTAGATGAACCTTATGCGATAGTTCAATTATACAGGAATGGTGAAACTGAGCCGAATATAAAAGCAACAGAACAAGAGCTTTTTGAGGGATTAGAGGCAAAAAGTGTAAATTGTTGGCCTAGTGTAAATTTTGACGTGGGAGCAATAAATAATTTCTTAAAAATTTTTTTACCTGCTGGATTTTATTACAAAACTTTTATGTGGCCGAAAAGTTTTTGGTATAAAATTTACGAGCCATTTATTCGAAAAGCAGCAGGTCTTGGAGTTGCATCTATTAAGCACGACAAAGAAAGATACGAACACAAATATGAATATTGTGATTTATTAATTGCAGGCTCAGGTCCATCAGGTTTAGCAAGTGCTTATGCTGCAGCAAAGAATGGCGCAAAGGTAATTCTGGCTGAAGATAAATCTAGATTTGGAGGAACATTACTTACAAGTGAAGTTAATATTGGAAATAAATCAGGCAAAGAATGGGCTGACGGAATTATCAGTGAATTAAAAGAAATGCCAAACGTAACTGTTAAAAATAGATCGCAAGTTTTCGGTTATTATGATCATAACATGTTGGTAATGTCAGAAAGAATTAGTGATCATTTACCAGAAACAAAAAAATTTCATCCAAAACAAAGACTTTGGTATATCAGAGCTAAGGAGGTTTTAATTTCATCAGGTTCAATTGAAAGACCGATAGTATTTGGAAATAACGATACTCCAGGCGTAATGCTATCTTCAGCTGCAAAAGAATACTTAAAAGTTTATGGAGTGTTGGTTGGAAAAAATCCCTTGATATTCACTAACAATGATAGTGGTTATGAAACAGCTATCGAATTTAAAAAAAATGGAATTGAATCAATTATTTTAGACACAAGAAAAAATCCTCGATCAGAAATAATTGATGAGGCAAAAAATTTAGGAATAAAAATAAAATTTTCTTACGTTGTTGTGGCTGCACAAGGTTATAAAAAAGTAAAATCAGCTGATATTGCAAAAATTTCAGATAATAAAGAAGAACTTGGTGTAGTAGAAAATATTAAATGTGACTGTATATGTGTATCTGGTTTTTGGACACCCACTATTCACTTGGCGTCACAGTCAGGAAATAAAACAAAGTTTAATGAAGATATTGATGCATTTATTCCAGGGGTTTCTAAACAAAATGAAAAAACATTGGGCGCTGCGAACGGAGTTTTTACTTTAGATGAAACTTTAAAAAGTTCATTTGAAACTAGTCATGAATTATCAAAAAAAATTACTAACAATGATAACAAAATTTCTTTCCCAAATGTCGTTGAAAAAAAATCAACTGTTCATGATAAATTTTGGTGCGTACCCCTTCCTAAAGGTAAAAACTATAAAAGATTTTTAGATTTTCAAAATGATGTTGCTGTTTCAGATATAGAAATTGCTTTGAAAGAAGGTTATAGATCAATTGAACATGTAAAAAGATATACCACTCTTGGTATGGCAACGGACCAGGGTAAAACGAGTAACCTTAATGGTTTGCAATTAGTATCAAAAATTGAAAATAAAGTAGTGCCAAATGTTGGTCACACTACTTTTAGGCCTCCATATACACCAGTTTCGATAGGTGCAATTGTTGGAAGAGAGATTGGAAAACACTCAAAGCCAACTAGAAAATCTCCAATGCATTTGTGGCATGAAAAAAATAATGCTGTATTTGTTGATGCAGGAGTTTGGTTAAGACCCAGATATTATAAACACGGAGACGAGAATTTATTTGAAGCATCAAAAAGAGAAGCAAAAAATGTGAGAACAAATGTCGGGGTTTGTGATGTAACTACATTAGGTAAAATAGACATCAAAGGTCCAGATGCAGCAGAATTACTTAATAGAGTTTATACAAATGCATGGTTAAAGTTACCAATAGGAAAAGCAAGATACGGAGTGATGTTAAGAGAGGATGGCATTGTTATGGACGATGGAACAACAACAAGAATTTCTGAAAATCATTATCATATGACGACTACAACTGCTCAAGCAGCCAATGTTCTCTCACATTTGGAATATTATTTGCAACTGGTATGGCCAGAGCTAAATGTTAATGTAGTTTCAACAACAGAACAATGGGCTGGTGCCGCAATTGCCGGACCTAAATCTAGAGATTTATTGCAAAAACTATTTCCAAATTCTGATGTATCAAAGGAAGGACTACCATTTATGGGATATATGGAGGCAGATTTATTTGGAGTAAAAGCTAGAATTTTTAGAATTTCATTTTCAGGAGAACTTGCTTACGAGGTAAATGTTGAGTCTGATAATGGTAATTATATGTGGGAAAAAATCATTGAAATTGGTCAAGAATTTAAAATTCAACCGTATGGAACAGAGGCCCTATCAACTCTTAGAATAGAAATGGGTCACGTTGCAGGATCTGAACTTGATGGAAGAACAATACCTTATGACAATTCTCTTGAAGGATTATTAAGTAAAAAGAAAGATTTTATTGGAAAGCGATCTCTAATCAGAGAAGCATTTACAGCTGTAGACAGACAGAAAGTTGTTGGTGTAGTTCCATTAGATAAAAAGACAAGTATTCCAGAAGGATCACATTTGGTTAAAGACTCTAATGCACCATTGCCAAATCCAAAATTAGGTTATATTTCAGCCTCATGTTGGAGTGTTGAACATGACAACCCATTTTCATTAGCTATATTA
>QCMO01000041.1 GCA_003213695.1 Pelagibacteraceae bacterium AG-422-C23
GACCAAAGACCAAATATATTATGTCTTGTGTCTTTACTTTTAATAAAAAATAACTTGCTCTCATTAGTCTTTATTTTTTTATAAAAATATCTAAGTTCTTTTTTTGTAAAAAAAGGTGTGTCTGATGGAAAGGTAGATATCCATTTATAATTTTTATTATTTTCCTTAATCCACTTCATAGCAGTTAACACACCTCCTAGTGGACCTACTCCACTTTTAAAATCTTTTGTCACTGAAATATTTTCTGATTGCATAAATTTTATCTGTTCGTTTGCAATTATTAAAATTTCTTTAAATTCATCAACTATTTCTTCCAAAATATAATCAATAAGTAATTTATTTTGTAATTTTACTTGAGATTTATCCTGACCAAATCTCTGTGACTTTCCACCTGCTAGCACTACACCTAAAATATTGTTAAGATCCATATATTAAAATATAAAACATTAAATTTCGAATTAAAGAATTAATATGGATTTAAGAATTTTAGAAATTGCGTCTAATACTGAAAATAATAAAGTTATTGATAATTTCACTCACCGTTCCAAAAATAAAAATCCAATTTGTGGTGATGAGATGGAAATCAGTTTAGTGGTAAAAAATGACACAGTTATAGATATGGGCTATCAGTGTAAATCATGTGTATATTGTCAAGCTTCGGTAAGTCTTCTTTCATCAAAAATTAAGAATAAAAACATTAAAGAAATAAAAAACTTTATTACTTCTTGTGAAAATATATTTGATAACACCAAGATTGTAATTGAGAAAAATTGGAGAGATTTTTTAGAATTATTTAACAAAAAAAATATAACTAGAAAAGAATGCTTGCTTCTACCTTTAAGAACTGTTTTAAAAGCACTTAAAATACAATGATAAATATTAATAAAGAAATTTTTAAAAAAGCTCTTTTAGCTGGAATATTTTCAGCATTCACTATAGGTGTTCTAACTGTTTTAACTTATAAAAGTGCTTTAGGATTATTTATAGCTGGATCTTTTGGATCTTCGATGGTTTTATTATTTGGTTTTCCTGAAAGTCCATTTGCGCAACCAAAAAATGTTTTTTTTGGACATTTAGTTACTGCACTTGTGGGTGTAGTTTTTGTGTCTCTTGTGCCTCTACCAATGTTCATCAATATAGCTTTGGCAGTTGGAGTGGGAATTTTTTTTATGATATTATTTAATATCGTGCATCCCCCAGCAGGTGGAAATCCTATAATGGTAATTATTGGAAGTGTTTCTTATGATTATTTATTAAGTCCAATTATATTTGGGTGTATTATCATAATTTCGTTAGCTATCTTAATTAATAAATTTTTACTTAAAAAGAATTATCCGTTAAAATGATTAGATGAATTCTAAGTACAAGGTAATCAAATTTAAAGAAGATAAATTTGAAAAAATAGATGATCTAATTTCAATAGAAGAACCTTTAGAAATATCAATAAAATATAAAAATCAAAATAAATGGATAACTAGTAGCCTTTCAATAACAATGAGAACTCCAGGTCATGATGAAGATTTAGTAAGAGGTTTTTTATTTAACGAACAAATAATTCAAAATTTAAACGAAATAGAAAATATAGAAAGTATTGGTGAAAAAGTTGGAAAATATAAAATCCAAAACAAAATATTAATTACTCTTAATAATTCAAAAAATATAAATATTTCTAAAATTAAAAAAGACTTTTTAACAAATTCATCATGTGGAGTTTGTGGAAAATCATCGCTAGATGCTTTAGAAATAATAAAAAAAGAAAAAACTTTTAAGACTGAACCTAAGTTAACTAAAAAGATTATAATTAAATCACCTTCAATATTAAGACAAAATCAAAGTGAATTTTCAAAAACTGGAGGAATTCACGCGAGTGGATTATTTTCATCAAATGGAAAATTAATATCTCTTAGAGAGGATGTTGGAAGACATAACGCCCTGGATAAAATGATAGGAAATGCTTTAGATAAAAACCAAATTGACCCTAAAAACCAATTTATAACATGTTCTGGTCGATTAAATTTTGAGCTTGTTCAGAAAGTTTTAATAACCAATATTGGCCTAATGATTGGTGTGGGTGCGCCAACTAGTCTTGCAATTGATCTAGCGAATAGATTTGACATGACCTTGATAGGTTTCGTAAAAGAGGATAGTTTTAACATTTACACAAATAACCAAAAAGTTATTGTAAATTAATATTGCGGAGAGACTAGTGTCAAAAAACATAAGTAATTTATCAGGTAGAGTTGGTTTAAAAGACAACCTTTTTAAAAAGATGTCTGAAAATGTTCTTAATGACTCTCCAAAAGATATTAAAGAAATTGCAAAAGAATATAATTTAGGTGTTTCGACTATTCATGGAGCTGAGAGTTTTTATGAGTTTTTAAGACCTTCTCATAGAGAAAAAAAAGCTTTTGTTTGTAATGGTAGTGCTTGTATGTGTGCTGGCACTCAAGATAAATTAAAAGAAACTTTAAAATCAAAACTTGGAAATGATAAAGTAGGTGAAATGTTTTGTTTGGGACACTGTTATGAAAATCATGCATTTCACTATGATGGTGAAAACTACGCAGGAAAAGATATTGAAAAAATTGACCAAATTTTAAAAGGTGAAGATATCAAGCAAGAAAAATTTTTTTCGAAGAGTTATGCAACGACTAGCTTTTTAATGGATGACAAACTTTCATCGACGGAACAATTTAAAGAACAATTAAATAAATTTTTAAAAACAGATAAAAAAGAAATTATAAAATCATTATTAGACTCTAATCTTACTGGAAGAGGTGGTGCTGGATTTCCAACAGGAATGAAATGGGATTTTTGTAGTAAAGCAAAAGGTGATAAAAAATATGTTATATGTAATGCTGATGAAGGGGACTCCGGTGCATTTTCTGATAGATATCTTTTAGAGGATCAACCATTAAAAGTTATTTTTGGAATGGTAGTTTGTGGATTGGTTATTGGAAGTGATGAAGGTGTTTTATATATCAGAGGTGAATATCCAAAATCTATAGAGGCAATTAATGGATGTATCAATGAACTGAAAAAATTAAACTTACTAGGTGAAAATATTTTAGGTACTGACTTTTCTTTTGATCTTGGAATTTGTATTGGTCAGGG
>QCMO01000042.1 GCA_003213695.1 Pelagibacteraceae bacterium AG-422-C23
GATACACCAGCATCACGAGCAGGTATTAAAGCCGGTGATTATATTGTAAAAATTAATAATAACCAAGTGCAAGGAAAATCATTAAGCGAAGCTGTGGATTTAATGAGAGGCCCAGTAGGATCGGGTATAGAATTAACCATAAGAAGAAGAGGGGAGAAAAAAGCACTAACATTTAATATTGTAAGAGAAGTTATTCAAATTCAATCTGTAAAATCCGATCTTTTAGATGAAAATATAGGTTATATTAGATTAACCTCCTTCAATGAAAATAGTGGAGAACAAATAAAAAAAAGAATTAATGAATTAGAAGAAAATAAAAATGTTAAAGCTTATATTTTAGATCTTAGGAATAACCCTGGAGGGCTACTATCACAAGCAATAAAAATTTCTGATTATTTTTTGAATAATGGAGAAATAGTTTCTACTAAAAGTAGAAAAGCTTCTGAAAATAGAAAATGGTTTGCAAAACAAGGTGATTTAACAAATGGCAAAGCATTAATTGTATTAATTAATTATGGATCTGCATCAGCATCTGAAATAGTTGCTGGTGCTCTTAAAGATCATAAAAGAGCAATCCTATTAGGTGAAAATAGTTACGGGAAAGGATCAGTTCAATCCATTATTCCTTTAAAAAATGATGGAGCGATCAGATTAACAGTTGCTAAATATTATCTTCCTTCAGGAAAATCAATTTCTGAAGTTGGTGTTTCACCAGACATTGAAATTAGTGAGAAAGATGAGGATTTTAGAATAAAAACTGAGACCGATAATCAATTAAACTATGCCATCAAATTGCTTAACGGTTAAGTAATATGGAAAAAAAGTTTAGAAATCTTCCCCTTAGAAAGGGTGTTGGTATAATTGTTCTGAACAAAAAAAATGAAATTTTTGTCGCTAAAAGAATTGATAATCCAAAAGATTTTTGGCAGATGCCTCAAGGTGGCGTAGACGATGGAGAAGATTTTTTATCTGCAGCATATCGAGAATTGGAAGAAGAAACTAGTATTAAAAATGTAAAAATGGTTCAAGAAATAGATGGTACTACAACTTATGAACTACCAGATCATTTATTAGGTATTATTTGGAAGGGTAAATATAAAGGTCAAAAACAAAAGTGGTTTATAATGAGATATCTAGGAAAAGATAATGAGATCAATATTAAAACTGATAAACCAGAGTTTCTAGAATGGAAATGGATAAATATTGATATGATAACTGAAGTTGTAGTAGACTTTAAACTGCAAGTTTATAAACAATTGAAGAATAAGATTAAAGAAATAATTAATTAAGAGATTTTAATACTTCAATTTTTTGATCCTCCATATATCTAACTTGATCGTTGATATCTGGATTATTTATTACTTCTTCAGCAGATTTGATCCACTCTTGAATTTTATTTCTCTCAATATCTTTTATATTGAAAATTGAACTTGTTAAAATAATTAAATTATTGTTTTTAAACTCAGCAATTCCATCCTCAATGTAGTATTTTTCTAATTCAGATTTAGAATAAATTGTAACAATTCCTGGTTTCAAAAAAGAGATAATAGAAATATGATCTTTCAGTATCCCCATTTCTCCTTCCAGAGATGGGACAACAACTTCAGAAACATTTTCCTTTGACAGAAATAGTTGTTCTGGATTTACAATTTCTAATTTAAACTCTTCACTCATTAAGCTGCTGCTTCTTTTTCCATTTTTTCAGCTTTTTCAATAGCTTCCTCAATTGTTCCAACCATATAAAAAGCTGCCTCTGGCAAATGATCATACTCACCTTTGCAAATCGCATCAAACCCTTTAATAGTAGACTCTAAATCAACTAATTTACCTGGCGATCCTGTAAAAACTTCTGCAACAAAGAATGGCTGAGACAAAAATCTCTGAATTTTTCTCGCTCTCGCTACAACCAATTTATCTTCTTCAGATAACTCGTCCATACCTAAAATAGCTATGATGTCTTGCAATGATTTATATGATTGTAATATTCTTTGAACGTCTCTTGCTACTCTATAATGTTCATCTCCAACAATTCTTGGGTCAAGAATTCTAGAAGTAGAATCTAATGGGTCTACAGCAGGATAAATTCCAATCTCAGCTATCTGTCTCGAAAGTACTGTTGTTGCATCCAAGTGAGCAAATGATGTTGCTGGAGCAGGGTCAGTTAAATCGTCCGCAGGAACATAAATTGCCTGAACTGAAGTAATTGATCCTTTGTTAGTTGTTGTAATTCTTTCTTGAAGGTTACCCATATCAGTTGCTAATGTTGGTTGATAACCAACTGCAGATGGAATTCTTCCTAAAAGTGCTGATACCTCAGAACCAGCCTGAGTGAATCTAAAAATATTATCAACAAAGAAAAGTACATCTTGCCCTTCTTGATCTCTAAAGTATTCAGCTACAGTCAATCCCGTAAGTGCAACTCTAGCTCTAGCTCCTGGAGGTTCGTTCATTTGTCCATAAACTAATGCAGCTTTTGATCCTGGGCCATCTTTTTTAATAACTCCCGAATCTATCATTTCATGATAAAGATCATTTCCTTCTCTAGTTCTTTCTCCTACACCTGCAAATACTGAAAATCCACCATGCGCTTTTGCAACATTATTTATTAATTCCATAATCAAAACTGTTTTTCCTACACCTGCACCACCGAATAATCCAATTTTTCCACCTTTTGCATATGGGGCAAGTAGGTCAATTACTTTAATACCAGTTACAAGTATCTCTGTTTCAGTTGACTGGTCATTAAATTCAGGAGCAGCTCTATGAATTGGCCAAGTCTCTTTAGTTTTAACCTCACCTCTTTCATCAATTGGTTCTCCAATTACATTAATAATTCTTCCAAGAGTTTCTGGTCCAACTGGAACTTGTATTGGTGCGTTTGTATTAGTTACATCATCACCTCTTTTTAATCCTTCAGT
>QCMO01000043.1 GCA_003213695.1 Pelagibacteraceae bacterium AG-422-C23
TTTAATTTTTCCAAAACCTGCTCAGACAACGATTGAATATGTCTAGAGGAAGTTCCACTTGCAATAATCATGTAATCTGCCATTGAACTTTTATCCTTTAAGTCAATGCTTATTATGTTTTGAGCTTTATTTATATCTAGGGTTTTAATTATAGTTTGTTTTAAGTCTAAAATTGTATCCATTAATTAATTTAAGACTATCAAATTTTTCTCAATTGAGAAGATGAAATATTGACCTTGTTAAATTCAATAAATCTTAAATTTTTCTTATTTAATCTTTTAAATGAAGGCGAATTTAAAGATCTTTTTTTATATCCATGACGATCAAAAACTATTACACGACACTTTTGAGATATTGATTTCCACTTATGCCATTTGTGAAAATTAATTAAGTTATCAGCACCCATTAAAAAATAAATTTCATTTCTTTTATCTTTTGTAAAAAAATTTATGAGATTGATAGTTTTATTAGATTTAATTTTGTCCTCCAAAAATTTTACTTCTACATAACTTATTTTTTTGGTAATTTTTTTACAATACTGAATTCTAGCTAAGAGATTAAGACTACTTTTTTTTTTAAAAGGATTTTTTTTAGTTATCGCCCAAATTATTTTTTTAAGTTTTAATTTTTTTACAGCCTCCTTTGATATCGCTAAATGACCTTTATGAGCTGGATCAAAAGAACCACCCAAAATACCAATTTTATTTTTTTTTAAGTTCAAATTATTTCCTTATCATACCTTTACTTGTAATTTGATATTTATATGAAACTAATTGGTTTAGACCAACAGGCCCTCGTGGTGGAAGTGTAGATGTAGAAATTCCTACTTCACCACCAAATCCAAATTCCCCGCCATCGGCAAATTGTGTTGATGTATTATGCATAGCAATTGAACTTTTTACTTCATCCAAAAATTTTTTTGCGGACTTTTTGTTTTGAGTAATAATACAGTCTGTATGCATAGTTCCATATCTATTAATATGATATATTGCATCGTTAATATCTTTGACAGATTTAACTGAAACAACTGGTGATAAATATTCTTTCGACCAATCTTTAAATGAAGCTTTTGTAATTTTTTTATTATAAGACTTTCTTATTTTATTGTCACCGATAATTTTACATCCATTATCTTCTAAGTCTTCTAGAATTTTATTACCAATTTTTTTTATTATTTTTTCATGCAATAGTATTGTTTCTGTTGCACCACAAATTGCTGTATTTCTTAATTTTGCATTACGAATAATTTTTTTTGCAATTTTTAGATTAGCGTCTTTATCAACATATGAATGACAAATACCCTCCAAATGACCAATAGTTGGAACAGTAGAAAATTTTTGAACTTTTTTTACTAAATTTTTCCCTCCTCTTGGAATGATTACATCTATAAATTTATTCATTTTAGTTAATAAAAAATCAACTACTTTTCTATTTTTTATATTTATGAATTGAACAAAGTTTTCATCTACATTATTCATTTTTAATGATTTCCTAAAAAATTTTGAAAGTATAAGATTTGAATAGAATGCTTCTGAACCTCCCTTTAATATTACTGTATTTCCTGATTTAAAACAAAGAGAGGCTACATCCGATGTAACATTGGGTCTACTTTCATATATTACGCCTATAACACCAATCGGTATCGATATTTTCGAAATACTCAAACCGTTTGGTCTTTTCCATTTCTCAAGGATTTTATTTGTTGGATCTTTTAATTTGGCAGTTTTTTTTACTGAATTTATTATAATAGAAATTTTTTTATCATCTAAAGTAAGTCTTTGTACTAAATTAATATTTATTTTTTTCTTAATAGCATTTTTTATATCTTTTTTATTTTGATTAATTATCAATTTTCTATTTTTATCTATTAGCTGACAGTAATCTTTTAAGACTTTATCTTTTTTTTTAGAGCTTATCTTTTTGATAAAAGCTTTTTTAGACTTAGTACCTATATTAATTAATATATTTTTCATTAAATTGTTACCATGTCATCTTTATGTACCACTTCAGATTTTGAAATATAACCAAGTATTTTCCTAATTTCATTAGAGTGACATCCTATTATTTTTACAATTTCATCAGATGAAAAAGAACTTAAACCACGGGCAAATTCATTATTCTTGATATCTATAATCTTTATATGATCTCCTTTATTAAATTTTCCTGATACTTTTTTTATTCCTGCAGCCAATAAACTTTTTCCATTTAAAAGGGCTTTTTTAGCACCATCATCAATAGTTACCTCTCCTTTAGGCGAAACAGAGCTAATTATCCATTTTTTTCTGGCATCTAATTTTGATATTTTTGAAACAAATAAAGTACAGTTTTTTTTTTTTTCAATTTGGTTAATAGGATTTAAATACAGCCCATTAGCTATAATCATATTACAGCCAGCTAAATTACAAATTTTTGCTGCTTCAATTTTAGTATTCATTCCACCTTTTCCAAATTCAGTTATACCTTTCATGTTAATATTTTTAATGTTTTTTTCTAAATGATCTATCTTTTTAATTAGTTTGGCATCTTTATATATTTTTGGATTTTTTGTAAAAAGTCCATCTACATCTGACAACAAAATTAGAGTATCGGCATTAGTTATTTGTGCTACACGAGACGCTAATCTATCATTATCACCATATTTAATTTCTGAAGTTGCGATGGTATCATTTTCATTCACGATTGGTATATAATCAAGCTCAAATAGATTTTCAAAAGTTCTTCTTGCATTTATTGATCTTCTTCTTTCTTCAGTATCCTCTAAGGTAAGTAAAATTTGAGAAATATTTAATTTAAATTTTAAAAATGTTTGAGAAAATAAATTCATCAATTCTATTTGACCCACAGATGCTATTGCTTGACTTTTATCCAGTTTTAAATTTGTTTTTTTATAATCCATTTTTTT
>QCMO01000044.1 GCA_003213695.1 Pelagibacteraceae bacterium AG-422-C23
GTAACGCCAGTACAAATAAGTCTGCTTTAATAATTCTGTACCAAGGGTGAGCTTCTGCGGATACATCCACTCTTAAAAAAAACCAGAACCAATACCCACCAACAAGTAATAATAGCTGAAAAAATTCCTGTTTTTATAAACGTTGTTTTTTTGTTGGAAATTTTATTGAGAAATTTTATATTTGAAAGGTACATCTACCAACCTCAATACACTCAGTAGAAAATTTGTCAAATAATATCTTAATATATAGTTGCT
This sequence comes from Pelagibacteraceae bacterium AG-422-C23, assembly GCA_003213695.1. Lineage (GTDB taxonomy): Bacteria > Pseudomonadota > Alphaproteobacteria > Pelagibacterales > Pelagibacteraceae > Pelagibacter. The sequence continues at coordinate 256 of QCMO01000044.1, forward strand.
CCAAAGACCTTAGTTTCTCCATCCTCTACTCCGAGGACTAACCTGCCTAAAAACTCACCTGGTATTTTTTTATTTGTTTGTTTAATTAGGATTGTAATGTGCTCTCCTCTTCTCAATGTGCCAAAAGGTTCATAGGTTTCATTGAGATTGGTAATAAGTTCGTTATTAGCCCACTGCTTTCCCAACTCAACCTCATTTGCACCAAAAAGCATTTGTGTTGAAAAATCTCTAGTAAATCCACCATAATCCTTAAGATTAGAGGACCTGACTAAATTTTCCCAAAAAGGTTTGCCTATTTCAAATATCTCTTCATCAGTTTTAGCTAAAAGATCCATAGATGATTTACTTTTTTAAATATTTTTAAGAGGCTTTCTTCTTCTCATTCTCATCTACTATATGATACACAGGCACCTTTTCCATAGAGAACTTTCCTGTTTTTGGATCTCTTCTTGAAACTGTTAAACAATGCCAATTTTCATCGTCTAATTTCATATGATCACCTCTGTAATAGTAACCTGGCCAACGAGTTTCTTCTCTAAATAAAGTATGTTCTGTTACACATTGTGAAGTTAAAGCTCTATGCTTCAATTCCCATGCTCTCATTAATTGGTGATAGTCTTCTGCACCTACTTTTTCTAAGTCTTCTTGCAACCAATCTAAAAGTTCTAGACCTCTTTTTAACATATTGCCATTTGTCATATAATTTGATGTGATACCACCCACATATTCATCCATGATTTTTTGAAGTCTTTGCAAACCCTGAATTGGGGAAATATAACTAGGTGAAACGGTTCCTCCTGTAATTTCGTTTTGAGCAACAGTATATGTGTCTAATGGTTTATAAACTGCTGTTTTAAAATCTTCACATTGTTTGTCAGATACATTAATTCCATCAGCTTTTTTATCTTCTATATATTTAACTGCAGCTTTAGCGGCTAATCTACCTTCAGTAAAAGAGCCAGATGAAAATTTATGAGCACTACCACCTACTGTATCTCCTGCACCAAATAAACCATCAATAGTCAACATTCTGTTGTACCCCCAGAAATATTCAGGTGGAGATAAATCTTCTGGTCCACTAACCCAAGCACCTGAACAAGTTGCATGTGAGCCCATTACATAAGGCTCTGATGTAGTTAATTCTGGATTAGTATGTTTTGGATCAATATTTTGAGAAGCCCAAACTACAGCTTGTCCTACAGTCATTCCTAGAAAGTTTTCCCAACCAACAGTTTCTAAATGTGGATCTTGGAAAGCTTCTTTTGTTACCATGTGAATAGGTCCTCCACCAGCAGCAACCTCTTGGATAAATGCGTGATTTCTTAAACATGTAGGAGTTGGATGGTGATCAATGTATTCGCCAACTAATTCTTTTGTTTGGTCGTACCACTTCTTCTCATAATTTTCTCCATTAGCATTTTGAGTATATGTTTTTAAATGTAAAAAATATGCACCTACAGGCCCGTAACCATCTTTAAATCTACATAAAACAATTCTATTTTCCATTTGAGTCATCTTTGCCCCAGCTGCTATAGGTAGAGCGTAAGCAGAACCATTACTCCAAGGTGCGTACCAAGTTCTTCCCATTCCCTCACCAACAGCTCTTGGTTTAAATATATGAGATGCACCACCAGCAGCTACAATTACAGTTTTTGCTCTAAATACATGAAAGTCACCAGTTCTCATATTAAAACCTACCGCACCTCCAATTCTATTTTCTTGGGCTTCATCCATTAATAAATGTGTAACCATTATTCTATTGTAAATTTTATCAGCAGATTTTTTCGCAGCTTCTGCAACAATTGGTTTATAGCTTTCTCCATGGATCATGATTTGCCACTTACCTTCTCTCAAGTATCTTCCAGTTTTTTCATTTTTCATCATTGGAAGACCCCATTCATCAAACATATGAACAGTTGAATCTACATGACGAGCCATGTCGTATCCTAAATCTTCTCTTACCATTCCCATTAAATCATTTCTTGCATATCTAACATGATCTTCTGGTTGGTTTTCATCCCATTGCATTCCCATATAGCAATTAATTGCATATAGCCCTTGAGCAACAGCACCACTTCGATCGATATTAGCTTTTTCAACACAAATGATTTTTAAATCTCTTCCCCAGTGTCTAGCTTCAAAAGTAGCACCAGTACCTGCCATTCCACCACCAACAACTAATACATCGCATTCTTCAAAATGTGTTTTATGCTTAGCCATTAATAATAAACTCCTTTTTTAAAGGAGTCTTTTGGCACTGAAGGTAATTCTTGATTTGTATTTAGTCCTTCAGGTTCACTGTATAATCTTTGAGAATTAATTTCTCCTTGATTAGGTGTATCACCATCAGCAAGCTTTGGAATAAATTTACCCCACGGTTTCGTTGTTATTGGAGAAACAAAGTTTTTCTCTGTTCCATTTCTAAATTTTATTTTCCAAGATATTGTTCCTTTTTCTTCTTCTCTTCTAACTCTAACGCTATGACCCATAGGTGCAAAGTCAGCATAACCCCTAACATCAATAGCATGATTTGGGCAAGCTTTCACACATG
>QCMO01000045.1 GCA_003213695.1 Pelagibacteraceae bacterium AG-422-C23
ATCTAGTTTGGGTACGAACAGGCGGAAGTGGATTCTTAGGTATTACTCAGTTAACATTTGGTATCTTTGGTTCTGCAGTAAGTTTAGTGTCTATGGTTGTTGTAAGTTTAATAACTTCAGCACCAAATGCTGCTACACAAAAAATGGTTGATGAGGTTCGAGTACCATCTGGTAGAACGATCCTTGGCAAACAGTAAAAAATATTAATTAAGGGGCGATTAATTTCGCCCCTTTTAATTTCCTAACTTTTCCAATATAAATTTTAAATGTCTGCTAACTTTCATCCCTTAGTTTATATAATTGATTATATTCTTGGAGTAATTATGTGGACATTAATAGGAAGAGTTGCAATGAATATCTTCCAAAAGGAAGACTCCCAATTTTTTTTTATGAGAGTATTTGTAAAATTTACGAACCCATTACTTAAAATATTTAAGCCTTTAACCCCTTCGTTTATTATTCAGCCACTAGTTCCATTATATGTAGCTTGGTTTTTTTTTATGATTAGATTCTACTTAATGCCTTGGGTTTTGGGTTATTCTGTAATGGGGATGCTATCTTTTCCTCTTGAAAGTGAAATTTCGAGACAAATTTATCAATTTTTTAATTCAATTAAATTTTAAATATTGATACTAGTTAATTTAGCTATCAATGAAAAAAATACAAATTTCACCGTCAATACTTTCCGCAGATTTTAGTCAGCTAGGAAATGAGATAAAGAGACTTGAGGATGGGGGAGCCGATATGATCCATGTTGATGTTATGGATGGACACTTTGTGCCTAATTTAACAATTGGTCCACCTGTTATAAAAGCATTAAAAAAAAAATCCTCAATTTTATTTGATGTTCATCTAATGATTTCACCGGTGCATAAATATATAGAAGCCTATGCTGAAGCTGGTGCAGATATAATCACTATACACCCAGAGGCAACTGAAGATTTAGAATTATCTATTTTAAAAATAAAAGAGTTAAATAAGAAAGTTGGGGTTTCTCTAAACCCTGAAACAAAAATTGATACTATAATTAAATTTTTAGAAAAAATTGATTTAGTTTTAATCATGAGTGTCAAGCCTGGTTTTGGTGGACAAAAATTTATGCCAGAAGTTTTGAATAAAATTAAAGAATTAAAAAAAATAAAAGATAAAAAAGATTTAAATTTTGATATTGAGATTGATGGCGGAATAAATTTTGAAAATTCAAAAATAGCAATAGAAGCAGGAGCAAATATATTGGTTTCAGGTACTACAATTTTTAAAAGTAATGATGGAGATATTAAAAAGAATATAGAATTATTAAAATCAAAATAATTTCATGATTTACATAAATCGTTTTTTTTTGAGTATCTCAAATCAGTTTAGAAAAATTTACTTAAATTCAAAATTTTATGATAGAAAAATATCTAAAATTTATACTAAAGATTTAGTTTATAAACCTAGTCCTCATTTACTATCATCTTTAATAAAATATCAAAAAAAAAAGTTTAAAATTGAGGATTTTTCTTTAGATGAAATTTGGAATAATAATTCAAATGACAAAAAATATAAAAATTTAAATAACTTTTATTGGTTTTTTAGTTTGGATTTAAAATCATCAAAAAAAGATACTCAATCAGTAATTACAAACTGGATTAAAATAAACAAAAAATTTAATAATAAAACATGGGAATTTGATCTAACAGCAAAAAGGATTATTGCTTGGCTTTCTTGTCATAATTTAACTTATGAAGAAAGTAATCAAACATATAAAAATAATTTCAATATGATGATCCAAAAGCAAACAAATCACTTAATTAATGAAGTAAAAAAATCTGAAACTTTAGATGACAAATTGATTGGATGTGCATCAATAATTTTAGTTGGACTTTGTTATAATAACGAAAAAAAATATTTATCTTTTGGTTCTTCACTCTTAAAAAAAATAACAAAATTAGCTTTTGATAATTTTGGTTTCACTAAATCAAGAAGTATTAAACAATTAATATTTTATCTTAAATATTTTATTTTAATAAGAGAATGGTTTAGAGAGTCACAAGTTAACATCCCTGAACATATTAATGAAACTATCTATTACCTCGGACAAGGCTATGCCTTTGTTTGGCAAAATTTAGAGGCTGATATTCTTTTTAATGGAAACAATATTTCAAATAATAAAGATTTTGATAATTATTTAAAAAGATTTGAATACAAATTTAAAAATGAAAATCATGAATTAGGTGGATATATAATTTTAAAAAATAAAAAAATCTCCTTAATAATGGATGTTGGTTCTTCACCAAGTTCAAATTTTACAAAAGATTATCAATCTGGAGCCTTGTCTTTTGAAATTATCTCAGGTGGACAAAAACTGATTACAAATTGTGGATATTATAAAAATGATAAAATCAATTTGAATAAATTATCAAAATCATCAGCAGCTCAAAGCACCTTGATTATAGATGATAATTCATCCTGTAAATTTTATAAAAATCAAAAAAATTGGATGATTAAAAAAGGCTTAAAGATTTTAAAAAAAAGAAGTGTTTTTGAAAAAAATTTTTGGGAAATAAATGCTTCACATGACGGATATATAAAAGAATACAACTCTATTCATGAGAGAAAAATAGAATTTTATCCAGAACAT
>QCMO01000046.1 GCA_003213695.1 Pelagibacteraceae bacterium AG-422-C23
GTGAAGCTATGCAGCACCCTGAATTTGATGAAATTCTTGAGGATATAATTAATTTACCAAAAATTGGTATAGTTCATATTATAACTAATGCTGTGATTATGCCTTCTGAGAAAGCTATAAAATTAATGAGGAATAAAAGAGTTTATATTGAAATAAGTGGTTATGGAAATAATATTCCTTTAAAATTCCAAAATAGACTAAAGGAATTTATAAAAATCTTAAAGACTTATCAAATAAGTTATATATTTATTAAAAATTTAGAGTGGTTTGATTTTGGTAATTTCGTTCATAGAAACGATACTCTTGAAGTATTGAAAAAAAAATATTATGAGTGCTGTTTTATAGCTCACGATCTTCTTGACGGGAAATTATTTAAATGTAGTCGAAGTGCTTATGGAACAAAAATTGGTTCAATAAAAGATTATCCTGAAGACTATGTAGATATCAGAAATACAAATAAAAATGAGCTTAGATTAAAATTAGATAGATTCATTAATGAAAAAACATTTGTCGAAGCTTGCCAGCATTGTAATGGAGCAACTGAATTAAGAATGCCAGCAGGAGTTCAATTAAAGCAAATAGATGAAAAAAAAAGAATTCAACCAAATTTAAAAACTAAATGAAGGGTCTAAATGATAACTGAACAAGAAGCAAAAAGCAGAGATCCTGAAATAAGAAAAAAAAGGGCTAAAAATCTTATTGCATCATTGCAAAGAAAAAGCTTATTAACAGTTGTTGTTGAACCTGCATCTAAGTGCAATCTTGCCTGTAGTTTTTGTGACGCACACTCTGGTCGTGCCCCTGATTTTTATAAACATGCTGGTTTAATGAAAGAGGAAACTTATAAAAAAATAATCGATGATTTGAGTGAACATAACAAAATAACCAAAGGAAAAATAGACATGCTGCAATTCTTTGGAAATGGGGAGCCATTACTAAATAAAAAATTAGAGAATTTTGTTGAACTTGCAGTCAAAAAAGATATTGCTGATAATTACAGGGTTATTTCAAATGGTGTTATTTTAACCCCTGAAAGAGTAAAATCTCTAATTGATAGTGGAATATCTGAGATACATGTTAGTTTAGACACCACTAATAGGGAGAGATATCTTGCAGTAAAGAAAAGAGATCATCTTGATAGAGTTTTAAAAAATCTTCATGAAGCCATCCCCATCATTGAAAGTAAGAAAAAAACGACTTTATTTATCAAATATTTTAAAAAAACAACAAATAATAATTATGATATTAAAAATTCCGATAGCGATGGAGTAGAAGAAATGTTTATGGACAAAGCTAAAAATAGTGAATTTGTCCATTTGAAATCACAATTTTTAGGAGACATTGGTTTTAATATGAAAAATGGTAAGGATATTAATATTCCAAAACCTTGTGAAATTCCCTTCTATCTAATCTATATTTTACACAGAGGAAATGTTTCTGGATGTTGTTCTGATGTATTTGATCAATTAAGAATAGGAAATGTGTTGGAGAATTCTGTTAATGAAATTTTGCTAGGAGACAAACTTAAGAGTATTAGAATGGCACATTTAAATACAAAATTTGATGATTATAAACTTTGTAAAAGTTGTACACTAAAAACGGTAGTTGATATTGAAGATTTTAAAAGCAAAGTTCAAGATTATATTTAAAAAACCATTTTTTTAATCAATAAATGAAAAATGTTTTTATTAAAAAAAAAAAGAAATTTGAAGTAAGTTTATTAAAACTTAAAAATATTACACAAGAATATATATCATCTCTTAAAAGTTCAAACTTTATTATTAATCCAAATTATACAATCAAAGATCAAAAAAATTATATTAGAAAGATTAGAAAAGCTAAAAATGTAATGCTGGAAATTACTCATAAAAAAAAAATAGTTGCTACATCTGGCTTTGAAAAAAATAAAAAAGGAAAGATTTTTCAAGGAATTTTGATTATAGATAAAAAATTTAGAAAAAAAGGTTTTGCAAAATTTTTTATTTTTCAATCTCTTCTTTATTTTAATAGATTAAAAGGTATAAATATTTTTTATGCAGGTATTGATAAAAATAATTTATCTTCAATCCATGCTTTTAAAAAAGCAGGTTATAAATTACAAAATAAGAAATCAAATGACTTTAAAATAAACTTAAAAAATTATCTTAATTAGGTTACTTTAAAATAGTAATTTTCTTTTTAAGTTCTTGAGTTAGCTTTTTAATATTTTTATTAAAATTATTCTCAATTATTATATCGGGTTT